>NZ_JAJWTS010000013.1:0-40712 GCF_021632165.1 Candidatus Avelusimicrobium fimicolum | reverse complement strand
CGCGAAGGTGGCCATACGGTAGGCGCCGGTGTTGTAACCAAAATTATTGAGTAGTAAAATTGTTTAGTTCACTGTGGCGGGGGCATTTAACTATGCCCCCGCAGATAGTGTGAACAGCAATATTTTTAGAGATTTGTTCTCTCTTTTAAGGATAATAAGATGGCTAACGAAAGAATTACAATCGCGCTGGTTTGCACCGAATGCAAGAATAAAAACTATTACCAAGTGCGCGGTAAAAAGAAAGAATACAAGTTGGAAGTCAACAAGTTCTGCAAAAAATGCGGAAAAAGCACCAAGCATAAAGAAGGCAAAGCCTAAGATTTTTTGTGGGAGCGTCGGTTAACTGGTAAACCACCGGTCTCCAAAACCGGGACTGAAGGTTCGAGTCCTTCCGCTCCTGCCAGGTTTTATATCAAGGAAAACGGATATTTATGAATAAAGCAATCAATTTTCTCAAACAATCTGTTGGCGAACTGAGAAAATCCACCTGGCTTTCCAGACAGGAAGTGGTGCAATCCACTATCCTCGTTATGATTGTAGTGGCGTTGGTGTCTGCGTATGTCGGCGTCATTGACTTTGGCCTGACCAAAGTGTTGGGCGCAGTAGTCGGGGGTCGCTAATGGAAGAAAAAGCGTGGTACGTCGTGCATACCCAAACGGGGCACGAGGACAAAGTAAGAGAAAAAATCCTGCTTAATATTGACATCCAGGGCTTTGGGGACCGCGTTTTTCAGGTCCTGGTTCCCACCGAAGAAGTTGTTGAAGTCAAACAAAACAAGAAAATTTTACGCAAACGGAAATTTTTCCCTGGTTATGTGCTGGTACAGATGTTAATGACCAGCGAAGCATATTGGTTTATTAAGAATATTACGGGCGTAACCGGTTTCTTGGGTGATCCTAACCCCGTTCCGCTGCCGGAAGAAGAAATTGCCGGTATCGTAGAACTTACGGATAATCCCTCCGGTAAACCCAAACACGTGGTGGAATTTGAACGCGGCGAAAGCGTCCGTATTACGGAAGGTCCGTTCAAGCATTTCATCGGTGAAGTGGAAGAAGTCAACGAGCAGAAGAATAAACTGAAAGTAATGGTTACGGTCTTTGACCGCAAAACTCCTGTGGAAGTGGACTTTTTGCAAGTAGAAAAGAACTAGATTTTACCGCAGTAAAGCAGTAAAAAATACGGAGTAACAACAAAATGGCAAAAGAGAAAAAAATTAAAGGTTACATCAAATTGCAGATTCCTGCCGGTGCCGCTAACCCGGCCCCGCCTGTGGGTCCGGCTTTGGGCCAGCACGGCGTCAACATTATGGAATTTTGCAAACAATTCAACGCCAAGACGGCTAAGATGGAAAAAGGTATCAAGATTCCGGTCATCATTACTGTTTATGAAGACCGCTCTTTCACCTTTATTACCAAGATGCCGCCTATGGCTGTGCTGATTATCAAGGAATTGGGCCTGGCCAAAGGTTCCGGCGCTCCCCACAAAGATAAAGTCGGCAAGATTACCCAAGCCCAGTGCGAAAAAATCGCCGCGCAGAAATTGCCCGATTTGAACACGAAAGATGTCAAACAGGCCGCCGAAATGGTAAAAGGCACCTGCCGCAGTATGGGTGTGGACGTAGTAAAATAAATTTAAACTGAGGGAGGGCGAAAACGCCCGTTAAAACCTAAGGAGTATTTAAGATGGGAAAAAGATTGGAAGCCGCACAAAAGACGTACGACAAGTCCAAAGTTTACACGATGGCCGAAGGTGCTCAAATCGTAAAAGATAACGCCAAAGCCAAATTTGACGAAACCGTTGAAATCCACGTGAAACTGGGCATTGATACCAAAAAAGCCGACCAGCAGGTCCGCACCACCGTCGCTTTGCCGCACGGTACGGGCAAGACCAAACGCATTGCCGTTATCGCCAAGGGCGAACACGCGCAAGAAGCCCAACAGGCCGGTGCCGACAGAGTCGGTTGCGAAGACATTGTGGAAGAAGTGCTCAAAGGCAAAATTGACTTTGATGTACTCGTTGCCACCCCGGACACGATGAGAGATTTGGCCAAAGCCGCCAAAATCTTGGGTCCGCGCGGTCTTATGCCGAACCCGAAAAGCGGTACTGTAACCTTTGAATTGGCTAACACCATCAAAGCGTTGAAAGCGGGCCGCATTGAGTTCAAAGCCGATGCGTACGGTATTGTGCACGCCATCATTGGCAAAGCGTCCTTTGACGCCGCCAAACTGGCCGAAAACGCCAAGGCAGTAATGGATACTATCCTCCGCGTGAAACCCAGCACCTCCAAAGGTGTGTATGTGCAGAGCGTATCGCTCAGTTCTACTATGGGACCTGGCGTATTTGTCAGTTACAAATAAGTTCTCTTTTGCACACAAAAACCCCGCGACTTTACGGTTGCGGGGTTTTTTGTGCCTGTCTGATAAAACACCTCCGGCGAACTCTGTGGTGTTTTCCCCTTTATAATGGATTTTTTCCTTATCCCACAATATTTTAATCGGTAATTTTTTATTAAAGGCAGCCATAATAACAGCAAAACGAATTTCTGAACACTTCGCATCAGCAGACTTTTGGAAAGGAGGGAGAAAAACGGTTTTTATACATTTTTCTCAAAATAACTTTGCTATTTGCTATTATCTTTTTATAATATAAAAAAGCCGTATTAAAGGGGAAATTATATGACAAAATTTTTAGCCCGCACGCTTTGTATTTTCACTTTTTGCTTGTCTGCCTCTGTACTGTTTGCACAAGGGCGGCCTCTTCGCCAGGCTCCCAGTACGCTTACCAAAGCGGTCAAGGCAGCGCACCCCAAAGTGCCGGGCCGGATCTTTTCTTTTCCCCATTTGGAAAAATTGCTGATACAGCGGGAGTTACTTACGCGCCAAGCCTTGGATAAATTGCCGCTGGCGGAGACTTTGCTTTTGCCGGACGAAAAGCCTGCTCTTGCCGTTAGCGGCTGGCCGTGGAAACGCGAACCGTTGGGCCCGTATATGGAACTCCCGTTTTTTAGAAAATTATCGCCCGAAGCCCAGCGTAATTATTTTCTGTCAGCCAATAACCGCGCCATTGCCACTTTGTGGAAACAGCGAGCGGCTTTGTTTAAGGCCATAAAAGCGCGGCAAAACGAATTTTTAACGCAAAAGATATCTAATCCCACCCAAGAGCCTTTCGTGCAAATGGCGGCCCAAATCGGCCCGGAAATCAACCAAGTGATGATAGGTGAAATGCACGATTATACCTGGTTACAGCCTGGCATAAGTTCCTTTTTGGAAGCCCTGCGGGCCAAATACCCGGAGCGCCAAATGGTGTTGGTAACGGAATTTTTGCCGCGGGGCAAAAAAAATATGCGCCCCGCTCGGGATTGGATGCGGCAGGCTAACCCGGAATACGAAACTCTGTTCAATGATGCCACCCGTTTGGGCATACGCATTAAGGGGCTGGAAAGCAATTATATATATTTCCACACCCCGCCAAAAATGGAAATCCCCGGCGTAACGCCAGAGGAAAAAGTGAATATGTGGAGCACCCCCGAGGGGTTGCGCGTGCGTAATGCGGATTGGTATCAGGCCATAGCCGAATACCGTAAAGAAATGCCGGATGCTTTATTTATTGTGTATGCGGGGGCGGACCATTTGGATTATTCCCACCCGTCTTCTCTCTCCCGTCGTTTTCCGCGCGAGGAAACCTTTATCGGCATGGTTTACCCGTATGTGCCGGACGGGAAAGAAATAATGACGTGCGATAATATAGATGAGGTTTTGCCTGCTTTAAATACGGTAAAATACCTGTCGTGGCCGTCAAAAGACTTACGAAATTTGGCGGGGTTTGATGTGCGTATTAAACTGCCCGAGCCTGCCAAACGGGAAACGAAATGAAGCGGATTTTTTTCCATATTTTCTTTTTATTTTGCACCACTCTTTGCTGGGGGCAGGTAAGTATTTTGTCGGTTACGGATGAAGATAAGCACAAAACAAAGGAAGATTTTTACCATACATTTGAATATTTTATTAAACCGGCTGGCGGCGGGCAGCAAAACAAGTGCCAGGCTACGCGGATTGGGCGGCGGTGGTTCGCTACGGCGGCGCATTGTGTCGCGCAGACGTGCCAAAAAGGATGTACAATTCAAATGGATTTATTGGAAAGGCCCGTGTCCGCCTTGGCAAGTGTTACGCATACGCCCAAAAAACCGGCGGTATTTGTCCACCCGGAATATTCGTCCAAAGTATTTGTCAAAAATGATTTTGCCCTTATCCGCCTGGATTTGGACAGGACCTCCTTGGCCTATTACCGGCACGCTACTAAAAAGCAGCCCTACAACCGGGCGCTGACTGCCCAGCAGTTTGCCGCATATTTAGAGCGGAACCGAAAGGTTAAAAGCCAGTTTACGCATATCAAAAGCCCCGAACTGCCCCCGTTGGTCTTGTTTGATAATTTTAACGCCATTATCGATCGTAAAATTTCCGTTATTTCCATTTTTGGCGGCGTGCGCAAAATAGAGCCAGACCCATATGCGGTGCATTATGTAAAAGCCCTGGGGTTTGCTTACACCAAGAACTTTGGCATCCGCAAAGGGATGAGCGGCTCGGGCGTAATGACCAATACCGGGGAATTAATAGGCATTGTGTCGGGCAATATGACCTCCGCCCACTGGGAGAAAAAGAAAGGCGGCGAAAAAGTTCCCGCAGTAGAGGAATTGTTTATGTTCCCTGTATTTAATGCGGACGTGGCTGCCTTTATGGAACAGACAATGGGGAGCGATTATTATAAACTAACTTGGAAAGATGCCTATCCTTCTTTTGTATATAAGTCCCGGCGCAATTATGCTTCCGTCATAGAATCTGTTAATTATATCAATAAACAAAAATCTAAGTAAAAGCCCCGGTGGAAAACGATTACACCCCACATCATTTGTACACTCAATTAAAAAAGCCCCCGGTGAAATGGGGGCTTTTTTAAACTAATTGTTCTTGGCTTCCCGCTTGGCCTTTCTGCGGGCGTTGCGCTTGTCCAAACGCTCCTGCTTGGTCGTGCGCCGCTTATAACCGGCGTGTTCGGGTGTGGTCGGGGCTTCGTTATCAAAGTCGCCGTTCCACTCAAACTCCCGTCCGCCTACTACCAAGGAATCGCCGTCCTGCACCCCGTATTTAAGGAGTGCTTTTTCCAATCCTATTTTTTTGAAGATACCGCGCAAGCGCGCAATGGCTTCGGGCTGGTTAAAATTCGTCATTGCGATAAACTCTTCCACTTTTTTGCCTGTAATGTGGATGACGTCTTCTTCGTCGCGGAAAATGGAAAAAATCGGTTCTACCCGGTGCGTAACGGCGGATTGTTTTGTTTCTGCCGGAGGTTCAACTGGGGTAGCGGCCAAAATTTTAACCACTTCATCCAATACTTTGTTTACGCCCTCGCCGGTAGCGGCGGACATTAGCATTACTTTGTGCTTTTTAAACTTCTTTTTAATGGTTTCATATGCTTTTTGCGCTTCGGGCAAATCCATTTTGTTTACTACGATAATACGCGGCTTGGCAAACAGTTTTTTATCAAAGGTTTTTAATTCGTTTTCAATTACTTTTACCGATTTTTCCGCGTTCATCCCGTTAAATCCCTCCGGATCCACCAAGTGCAAAAGTACGCGGGTGCGCTCAATATGCTTTAAAAATTGCGTGCCAAGCCCTTTGCCCTCGCTGGCTCCTTCAATAATACCCGGGATGTCGGCGGTTGCAAAACTGAGGCCCTTGTGCAAGGTGATGCCCAGATTAGGGTTCAGGGTGGTGAACGGATAGTCTGCTATACGCGGACGGGCGGCGGAAATGCGGCTTAAAAAAGTGCTTTTGCCTGCATTGGGGAATCCGACCAGTCCCAAATCCGCCAAAACTTTAAGTTCCAAAAACAGCGTAACTTCTTCGCCGGGTTGTCCGTTTTCAGCAATGTGGGGGGCTGTATTGTTGCGGGTCTTAAACGACTGGTTGCCGCGCCCGCCCATACCGCCTTTGGCGACGGTAAATTGCTGTCCGGCTTCGGTTAAATCTACCAGAATTTGCCCGTCCTTTTTAACGATAGTACCGCACGGCACGCGGACGATTTTATCTTCTCCCGCGCGGCCTGTTTTATTGTAAGTGCCGCCTTTTTCGCCGTTTTGGGCTTCAATGTGCGGGTTGTACGCCAATTCCAGAAGCGTAGTTAAATTGGGGTCGGCCTGCAAAATAATGTCGCCCCCTTTGCCGCCGCAACCGCCGTTCGGGCCACCAAATTCAATAAATTTTTCGCGGCGGAAAGATAAGCAGCCGTCCCCGCCTTTTCCGGCGGTGAGGTAAATTTTAACACGGTCTAAAAAACTTCCGGATTGCATAAATTCGTCCTTTCTATACTTAAATCGTTTTGGCCGAAAGCAAATTAATATTCGGTTTGGGCCAGCAGTTTTTTGGATAAACGGCGTTTCGCCTTTGTGCGCGCCCTTTTTACTTTGGCCCGCGCAGGCGACTTGGTGCAGGTGTAAACCCACTCGTCTTGCGAAACGTGCAGTTCGTCCTTTTTCATTTTCTTATTGTATCATACGGGAGATTTTTTGTCCCACTGAATATACTACAAAAAAAGCGGCAGGAGAACTCCTGCCGCTTTTTAAACTGTGAAGCACTTATTTGTCCGCGTCGGCTTTTTTGGCTTTGGCGGGAGCCTTTTTCGCAGCCGTTTTCTTGGCGGCGGGCTTTTTGGCGGCTTTTACAGCCGGTTTTTTAGCAGGCTCTTTGGCTTCTTTGGTTTCCGCAACTTTCGGGTACACGGAAATTTGCTTTTTGCCTCTCGTTACCCATTCAAAAGTAACAATGCCGGCAACGCGGGCAAAAAGGCTGTCATCGCTGCTTCTTGCCACGTTGGTACCGGGCAAGAATTTGGTACCGCGTTGGCGGACGATGATTTCCCCAGCGTTTACAAACTGGGAGCCGTAGCGTTTAATGCCTAAACGCTGGCCGTGGCTGTCTCTTCCGTTGGAGGAAGAACCTTGTGCTTTTGTATGTGCCATAGTTTAGTCTCCCAAGTTATGCTAACTGGATATCCGTAATTTTAATTTGCGTTAAATCCTGTCTGTGGCCGATGGTTCTTTCGTAACCTTTTTTCGGTCTCTTTTTGAAAACGAGGATTTTCGGACCTCTCAAATGTTTTACCACTTGAGCGGTGACCTTGGCCGTGTTACCGGCTTTGGCATCTGCCGAGGTACCTTCTTCGTTAGCGGCCCAGAGAACTTTCAAGTCCACATTGGCGCCTACTTCCGCGTCCAGTTTTTCAACCTGCAGATTTTGACCGGGTTTAACCCAGTACTGTTTTCCACCAGTTTCAATAATTGCGTACATAAGTTTATTATACCAAATAAAGAGACACCTCTCCTGCCCCCTTTTACCTTGCGGTGCGGGGCCAAAAGGGCGTTCTCCCTTAATTTGTATATATATTATAACATAAATTTTGCGCTTATGGCGGGGTGTTATTTTCGGCAGATGTGCAGGCAGAGTGCAAATTTAATAAAATATAATAAAGAGATTTGAGGACTATGCCTACTAAAATGAAAGAAGATTATTATCAAATCCTCGGTATTGAGCGTACCGCCACCGAGGTAGAAATTAAGTCTGCGTTCCGGCGACAGGCTATGAAATTCCACCCGGACAGAAATCCGGGCAATAAAGAAGCCGAAGAACAATTTAAAAAAGTAAACGAAGCGTTTTCCGTTTTGTCTGACCCGCAAAAAAAGCAGATGTATGACCAATACGGCCACGAGGGTGTATCGGGCGCAGGCGGTTTTGGCGGGTTTAATGCAGGGGGCTTTGGGGATATTAACGATATCTTCGGCTCTGTGTTTGGCGATATGTTCGGCGGGGCTTTTGGCGGCGGACGCCGCGGAGCACCGCGTGCCCAACGGGGGGAAGATTTAAAGTTGGATGTTACCCTGACTTTGGAGGAAGCGTTTGCGGGTAAAGAAGTTCCCGTAGATTATACTCGCCTAGACAACTGTGCCGAATGCGACGGTTCCGGTGCAGCCCCGGGCTCTGCCCGCAAGACGTGCCGCTCCTGCAACGGAACGGGCACGGTAACGTATTCGCAAGGATTTTTCAGTATGCGCCAAGTTTGTCCCGATTGCGGCGGCAAAGGTACGGTGGTGGAAAAACCGTGTTCCTCCTGTAAAGGCAGCGGTACCAAACGCGTAAAAGAAAATATTACGGTTAAAATTCCCTCCGGTGTGCGTACGGGTGTAACCTTGCGCGTGTCCAACGGGGGCGATATCGGCACCAACGGCGGCGGTTTCGGCGATTTGTATGTAGAAGTGCGCGTTAAAGAGCATAAAATCTTTAAGCGCGCGGGGGACGATTTGGTGATTGATGTGCCGATTACTTATCCTCAGGCGGTTTTGGGCGGCAGTATTAAGGTTCCGACGATTGAGGGAAAAGAAATTGAGGTTACAATTCCCAAAGGCACACAGTTTGGTTCTGTGATTAAAGTGCAGGGGAACGGGATGCCGCGCCTGGGGAAAAAGGGCTTTGGCGATTTGCTCGTCAATGTGAAAATTGAAGTGCTTAAAAAGCCGACGGCCCGCCAAAAGGAACTGTTGGAGGAACTTGCCAAGGAGACAGGCGGCAAAAAGAGTTTCCTCAAAGAGTTGTTTTCGTAAAGTTTATAAAAACAAACAAGCGGTCTGCCTTTTATCGGCAGGCCGCTTTTTTGTGCAAATCAAAGGACCAACAGTTGGGTGGAGTGCAAAAGTTGTTTGGCTTACTCAATAATGCCGCCGCCGAGGACAATGTCCCCGTCGTACATTACGGCCGACTGGCCCGCAGTAATAGACATTTGTGGCTCGTCAAACGCTGCTTCTATGCGCCCATTTTCAAGCACGCGTACGGTGGCTTTGGCCGGGTTGTGCAAGTTGCGGATTTTAATTTCGCACCGGAACTCTTGCGCGGGCGCTTCACCCGCCACCCACGATACCTTATCTGCCGTTAGTTTTTGGGAGTATAAGGCCTCTTTCGGCCCGATAACCACTTGGTTTTTAGCCGCATCCAACCGCACCACATACATCGGCGTTTTAAAGCCGCTAATACCAAGCCCCTTGCGCTTGCCGATAGTGTAGTGCCACAAACCTTCGTGGCGGGCAACCGCTTGTCCGTCCAGCGTAACGATATCTCCCGGCTTGCTGGGGAAGTTTAACAAATCGTTGTAATCCCCGCAGTAAAAGTCCTGGCTGTCCTCTTTATCGGCTACTTCCAGCCCGGCCTTGCGCGCAATTTCGCGGATTTCGGGTTTGGTCATTTCGCCCAACGGGAACAGCACGCGGGCAAGTTGCCGCTGGGTTAAGCGGTGCAAAAAGTAACTTTGGTCGCGCGATAAATCTTTGGCTTTTTTCAATAAATATTTGCCCGATTTTTCGTCAAACTCCACGCGGGCATAGTGCCCGGTGGCAAATTTATCAAATTTAATTCCTTGCTTTTCGGCGGCGCTGGGCAAAACGCCGAATTTAATCAAACTGTTACACAGTACGCACGGATTCGGTGTGCGCCCGCAGGAATATTCCAGGCGGAAGTTATCCAATACGGCGCGGCGGTACGGGTCCCGGCAGTCCACTTTTACAAAGTCAATGCCGAGTTTGCGGGCAATACCTTCCACCTCTTGTAAATCTTCTTTTTCGGGAGATAAACACGCGTTTTTTTGGTATGGCCCCTCTGGTACCGGGAGCGACGGGTCCCATACAATCATCGTAGCGCCGATGACGTGGTAACCCTTGTCTTTTAAAATAACGGCCGAAGCGGCGGAATCCACCCCGCCGGATAGGCCGATTAGGATTGTCTCTTTTTCCATCAATTCCCTCTTTATGTTAAATTGTACTTTAGGTTGAAAGCCAAAAGGACACTATATTATAGTATTTCCCCTTGTGTGAACGCTACCCATAACCCATAAAAATACCCGGCGGGATAGCCGGGTATTAAATCAGTTGCTTTGGTTTTGCTCCGCCGCGGGGACGGGGGCTGAAACCTCGTGATTGGCGGGATTATTGTTATATAATTTACGCACGGAGGGGTAAATTTTTTTGAACGCCGCCACAATGTGCGGGTCAAACGATTTGCCGGATTCCTCCAAAATATACGCGTAGGCATCATCTGTCTTCCACGCTTTTTTATATACGCGGAACATACACAGCGCATCAAATACGTCGGCCACCGTTACAATGCGGGCCTCTATCGGTATTTCCTCACCCTTTAACCCTTTGGGATAGCCCGAACCGTTCCATTTTTCGTGGTGGTAGAGGCTCATCTTGTGAGCGATTTTAAGCACTTGGGAGTGTGCGCCTTCCAAAATGCGCCCGCCGTAAATGGTGTGCGATTTCATTATTTCAAATTCGTCGGGGGTGAGTTTGCCGGGTTTTAGCAAAATGTTATCAGCCAAAGCCACCTTGCCGATATCGTGCAAGGGACTGGCGTTTTTAATCAGTTCGGCATCGTGCTTGTTAAGCCCCAAGGCCAGGGCCAGTAAATAGGAAATAATACTGATATTTTTTAAGTGGGCGCGGGTGTCCTGCTGGTCGCGGTATTCGGCGGTAACGGCCAGGCGGTAAATGGTTTCCAACTGCGCGACGTGGACGTCTTGGTACAATTTGGCGATTTCAATCGCGCTGCCCGCCAAGGTGGCAAGCAAGAGTAAAATTCCCTCGTCCTTTTTGTCAAAGGGGGTTCCGTCGGCCTTGTTGGCTACCTGAAAAACACCTAACACTTTGCCCGAATTGTTTTTAAGCGGAATAGCCAGCATAGAGTGGGTGCGGAAATCAGTTACCATATCCACATCCATAGAAAAACGCGGGTCCTCATAAGCATTGGGCAAGTTGATAGTTTCGCCGGTGCGTGCCACCAAAGAAATTACCCCATTTCCGTTGAGCGGTACGCGGATTTCGGTATGTTCCAAGCCCCGCCCTTGGGCAATTTTAGACCACAGTTCGTTTTTTTCTACATCTTTTAAATAAATGGTGCACCGCCCTACGTCTAACATTTTGGTAATTTGTTGGGCGATGATATCCAGTAGTTTATCTAATCGGAGTTCGCAGGAGATGCGCGCCCCGAATTCCACCAATAAGTTTAACTTCTCTTCGGCGGAAAGTTTGCCGTTTTCCGGCCTAAATGATTGCATATGCTTCTCACCCGTTTAAGCGTACGAAGTGGTCTGCCTTGGCTGACGGATAAAACTTTTTCAAATAAAAATTTAATTCCAAGGCGGACAGCCCTGACAATGTAAACACAGTCCCTGTCTGTGTCCGGGCGGTGCTTTGCACGGCGCGGAGCCAAATTTCGGGCGCGCAGTTAAACCGTACAAAACTATAACCGAACGCGGGAGAATCCGCATCCTTATACAAACACTCTACAAAATTTTTCTTAAAAAGTGTCTTTAAAGTTGTTTGAGCCTTGTCAAAAACTTTGCCCTCACGCAAAAAGAGAGCCCCTTTGTCTAACCGTACGGGCGCATTTTTAAAGTTTTCCGCGCCGGCCGGCTTGCGGGGCAAAATATCCGTAACAAATTTAAGGTTTTTGGCAAATTCCTGCGCTTTTTTGTGCCATTTCGGCCACGCGGTAAAAAGTTGCCCCGCGCGGGACAGAAAGAGATATACATCTATGCTGTCTGTCAGCAAGGGGAGTTTTCCGGCTGTTTCCCAGCGGACCAGCAGCCTTTTAACCGTGCGGCGGCTTTGGCGCAAATCCCCATATACATAATCAAACAGTCCGCTTGGGGTGTTGCCCCATACGGCGGTGCGGTATTTTTGGTTGGCGGTTTTTAAAACTGTTGCGGCTAAATCAGGGATGCAAAATTCCGCTTCCAGCGAGGGCAAATAAATGAGCGATGGCTTTTCGGGCGCGGTGGAAATACCCTGCTGTTTAAGCACTTTTGCAAGGGGTGGTGTGCGGCGGGGAAGAATTTGGCTGGCATAATTTATCCACCCAAAGCCGCATAAACGGGCGAGGCCGGTTTTGTTTGCCATAAAAACAATTCCGCACACCCGCAAAAAGACTCCCAGCCGTACTAGGCGGCTAAATAAGTGCGGGTGCTTTGTGCGCCAGGCAAGAAGCGTAAACAAAGTTTTAGGCAAGGTGTTTAGTTGCAAGGTCCGGCGCAGTTCCAGCATATGTTCGGCCGTTGGAATTTTGCCTGCACAGGCTTGCGTACAACGCCCGCACAACAAACAGGAATTGACAGCGCGCTCCAACAGGGGGCGGCTATTTTTTACGTTTAATTTTTTTTCGGCTATCAAGCGCGCCAGTTGATTGCGCCCGCGTGGAGAAAAAGTTTCCTCATTGGTCAGCCAATAGGTCGGGCAGGCTTGCTGGCAACTTCCGCAACGGTTGCAAAAGCAAAGGGAGTCATATACGCTTCTTTCGCCAAACGGTGTATCCAACAGCGTTAAATGCCGTTTGGGGTGCAAGGGGTCTAGTTGCGGCGGAATCAAATCAAACATTTTTTTCTCCTGCCAAAATAGGGAATAAATCCCCGGGGTCTAATTGCTTCTTAATAGAAGCCCAGAGCAAATGCCCGTTTTCGCGCACAAACGGCTTTTCCGGGGCTGCGGGAACGGGCTTGGCATAGATTTTGAAAGTCAGCCGGGTTACAAGGCCCAAAGTGCCTTGGGAGCCTGCAAACAGGCGGGTTAAGTGATATCCGGCGGCATTTTTCATTAGTTTGCCTCCATAGCGGACGAGCGAGCCGTCCGGCAAAAGGGCTTCTATCCCCAAAACCTGCGCGTAAAAGGACGGCAGACAGCCGGAACAGAAAGCCCCACCCAAAGTTCCTTTGCTGTTAGGCAAAATGCTGTAAACCCCGGCTTGTGTTAAGGCGCGTGCCAAATTTTTTAATGTAACGCCCGCCTCGGCGGTTACCGTATAATTGGTTTTATCAATTTCCAAAATCCGGTTTAGCGTCTGGGTGGAAAGTGCGTTGGCTCCCTTGGTTTTTAAGCGGGAATTTTCCCCGGTAATCAGGCACGGCGCGTGTACTTTTTTGCGCAATAAAATTTTTTCTGCCAGTTGCTTTGTCGCGGCGGATAAGGGTGCTTGTTCCCGGGCTTTTTCCGCATAATTAACCGGAATTAATTTAAGCGGATTGGCTAAATTATCCGGATCAAAGGCGCGCTTGATTTGCACAAAAAGGTCCAAGGTCGGTTTATCGTATTGGTAAGCCATTACGGCGCGCTTTTCTACGCCTACTCCGTGTTCCCCTGATACAGTACCTCCGCAATCCACGCAAGCCTGTAAAATTTCTTTTAGTGCTTTTGTTACGCGGACGGTGTCCGGACGGTTTCGCTCGTCAAAGATAATTTGCGGGTGAAAATTACCGTCGCCCGCGTGGAAAAGCAAACTTGCGTAAATGTGTTGTTCGTCCAAAATACGGCGTACCTTTTCTAAGGCGCGCGGAAGTTCGCTGCGCGGTACGGTGCCGTCGCCCACCATTACGTTGGGGGCCAAGCGGGCCATTGATGCATATGCCGCCCGGCGGCCGAACCATAACTTTTGGCGTTCGGCTTCCGTTTTAGCCGGCAAAAATTTAAGCGAGTGATTTTTCAGGCAAATATCTTCCAACTGTTTTTCCTGCTCGGAAATTTCAGCGGGAGTGCCGTCCAACTCCAAAATCAGCAGGGCTTTCGCGTCCAACGGGTAGCCCGCGTGGGCAAATTCCTCCACGGCGCGGGTGGTAACGTCATCCATGGCTTCCACACACCGCGGGATAATGCCCTCAGCGGCTAAATCGCTGACCGTTTGCACACTGTCTGCAAGAGAGGGGAATGTTACCAAAAACGTTTTAATATGCTTGGCCGCGGGCAGAATCCGCACTTTTAATTGTTTAATTATGCCGAGCGTGCCTTCACTCCCGGCAATAAGTCCAATAAAATCCGGTCCGCCGTCTTGGCGGGATAAATGAAGTTCCGTTCCGTCGGGCAACACGAAATCAATTTCCAAAACGTGGTCTATGGTGCCGCCGTATTTCATACAACGTGCGCCGCTTGCGTTTTGGGCCAGGTTGCCGCTTAACGTGCAAACGCGCTCGCTGGCGGGGTCCGGCGCGTAAAAGAAGCCAAGCGGAGCAAGGGCATCTTGCAGGTCCCCTCCGGTAACGCCCGGCTCTACCCACGCAAACCCCTCTTGGGTGTTTATTTGTAAAATTTTGTTTAGCGGAGCCACATTTAAAATAATGCCACCGTTTAAAGCGGCGCAACTGCCTGCGTGGTTGGTGGCACTGGCGCGCGGCACAAAAGGGATATGATAAGCGTGCAAAACCTTTAACACCGGGGCAATTACTTCTGCCTGGCGCAAGTGGATAAGGGCGTCCGGCCGCGTGCGTGAGAGCGAACAGTCGTATGCGTAAACGGAAAGGGAAACCTCATCAGTCAGCAGGTTTTCTTTACCCACTATTTTTGTCAGTTCGGCGAAAGCGGCGGACGGTATTTTCATAAATTCCTACAAATTTTATACGTACCAACGTAAACTTTTTGTATATTATTATTATTATATTATTTGTATAAGGTACAAAACCAATGCAAACCCAAAAGAACCCCAAGCGTGTGGTGGTAGTAGGCGACGTACACGGACAGTTTGACCCGTTTGTTAAAATTTTGCGCCACGCAAAATTGATAGACGGACAAAACAACTGGTGCGGCGGACACGACCGTTTGGTGCAAATGGGGGATATTTTTGACAGAGGGCCCTTTTCCCGCAAGGTGGACGACTTGTTGGACACTATCCAGCAGCAGGCCAAAACGGCGGGCGGAGAGGTGGTGCGCTTGGTAGGCAATCACGAATTGGAACCGCTATTGTCTAACTTTGTTATTTCCGGTTTTAGCAAAGAGGAAGCCCAGTTTATGCGCGAAAAAATGACCCGCCAGGTGCTCTGCGGGGATTTGCGCGCTGCCTATGCCTACAAAGGGTATTTATTCACGCACGCGGGTGTAACGCATAAATTGTACCGTATTTTTCAAATGCAGTTGGACGAGCCGAGTTCCAACAATTTAGCGGTGCTGATTAACCTGATTTTTAAGGAATCCATTAAACACGAATTTTTTAAGCACCCGATTTTCAACATCAGCATTCACCGCAAAGGAGTGAACCGCTTTGGCGGGATTTTCTGGGAAGATTTGGACGATTTGGTGTCTTCTTATCCGGCCAGCCCGGTGTGGCAGATTGTGGGCCATACGCAGGTGGTTCATATTGTGGTGGATAAAACGGCGAGGATTATTCCGGTGGATGTGGGGTTGCACCGCAAATTGCAATATTTAGTGCTGGACGAAAAGGGCGTTCCCGAAATTGTGGACGTACCTGACGACCAACCGGCAGAGAATTAAATAAAAACAGCGAGCATTAAATATGCCCGCTGTTTTTTTGTACTTTTATTTTTTGAGAACGGCGGATATTATTTTTTCGGCTTGGCGGTCCATTTCTGCGCGGTCTTCGGGCGCGTGGTCGTCCATCCCCGATAAATGCAACGCGCCGTGCGTAACATACATCATCATTTCCTGCAAAGCCGTATGCCCGAAGGTTTTTGCATTTTGCCGGGCTACTTGGTAACAAACAAAAATATCGCCAAACTCCCACGGCTCCCCGGTATCAAACGGCGGACGCTCGTTATTAAACGAAATAACATCCGTTATATAGTGGTGGTCCAAAAATTCCTTGTTTACGCGCAGAATTTCTTTTTCGTCCACAAAAATAACATTTACCTCAATGTTTTGTTTGGCAAAATGTTTTAGCCCGCGCTCCAAGCAGGCCTTAAAGATTCCTGTCTTGCGCAGGTATTTGGGAATATCGGTATTGTAAAAAATATGCGAAATCATTTGGTTGTTCCTGTATGTTTTTTGTCCCACTTGTTATAAGCGGAAATAATATCTTTTACCAGCGGATGACGTACGACGTCCTCGCCTGTAAACTCCATAAAGGCCACTCCTTTAACTTTGGATAATACCTCTGCCGCCTGCAAAAGTCCGCTTTCTTTTTTATTGGGCAGGTCAATTTGCGAGAGGTCGCCGTTTACAATCATTTTAGAGCCGATGCCCATACGGGTTAAAAACATCTTCATTTGGGCGGGTAAGGTGTTTTGCGCTTCATCTAAAATGATAAATGCTCTTTCCAGTGTGCGTCCGCGCATATAGGCCAGGGGTACAATTTCCAAAATGTTGTTGTATTTAAGCGAGTTGAATTTTTCCATCCCCAGCATAGAATAAAACGAATCATAAATAGGCCGTAAGTACGGGTCCACTTTTTCTTCAATATCCCCCGGGAGAAAGCCCAGTTTTTCACCTGCTTCCACAATGGGGCGCGTAACCACAATGTGTTCCGTCATCCCCAGTTCCAGGGCGCGCAACGCACACGCACAGGCCAAAAAGGTTTTTCCCGTTCCGGCAGGCCCGGAAGAAATGACGAGGTCGTTTGCAAAGACCGCTTCAATATATTTCTTTTGGTTTTCGCTCCGGGCTTCTATGGGCTTGGCGTGTTCGGGGCGGAATACAATATTGTCTGCAAAGGGGCGGTTGTCTTTTAGCAAATCAAGCGGCCTTTTTTCGGCATTTAACGAGAGGTCCTTTTGCAGTTTGGCAAGGGCCTTATCCACGCGGGAATTAGTGCCTTTTACGGAAAGTTCGGCCCCCGCGCCGTCCTCGTCATACTTTACAAAGACGGTTACTTTAAAAGTTTTTTCCAAAGCGCGGAGTTTGCGGTCCTGGATGCCGAGCGCAATTAAAATTTCTTCTTGGTTTTTGAGTTTTAGGGTTTTAATCATATACAAAAAAGCGCGGCCTGTAAGCCGCGCTTTCGGTTAGAATTTACTCTTGCCGCGCGGGATAACCACAATGCCCGAAGGGTCAATGTAGTATTTTTGCGAGTCGGCTTCCGTATCGTGCCCAATGGTTTGTTTGGGGGCGATGGTGTTAAAGCGGTCCATAATTACCTTTTTGAGTTTGGCTCCCGCCTTAATTTCGCAATTATCCATAATCACACAGCCTTCCAATTCGGCTCCTTCGCCGACTGTTACGCTGTCGCTGATGACGCAGTTTTTAATTTTGGCCTTGGGGTGAATAATGCACCCCGCGCCAATCATAGAATTAACCACGGTGCCGCCCAAATATTTAGTGGCCGGCACGCGGTTAAGCGTGGTGCTAATCGGCCATTTGGGATTATTTAAGTCCAATTTAGGCGTAGGCCCCAACAAGTCCATATTGGTCTGCCAAAACGATTCAATCGTTCCCACATCGCGCCAGTAGCCTTGTTCTTCGTAAGGTTTGGCCCCAGGGAGCGTTTGGCTTTGGAAATTATAGGCGAAAGTGCGGTGGTCTGCCAAAATTTTAGGCAAAATATGCTTACCGAAATCCAGCGCGGGAACGTCGCAGAAACGCTTTTGCAACACTTGTAACAGAACATCCGTGTTAAAAATATAGTTACCCATAGAGGCATAGGCTGCTTTGGGGTTACCCGGGATACATTTCGGGTGGGCGGGCTTTTCGTCAAACTGGACAATACGACCCGTTTCGTCCGTTCCCAGTACACCGAAAGCCGACGCTTGTTCCAACGGAACGGTATTGGCGGCGACGGTAACGTCTGCCTTGTTTTTTAAGTGATAGTCCACCATTTGCCGCACATCCATACGGTAAATGTGGTCCGCTCCGAAAATGGCTACCAAATCGGGTGCGAAATCTTTTACCAAGTTAATGTTTTGGCGGACGGAGTCAGCCGTCCCGCGATACCAAATTTCGCCCAAGCGCATTTGCGGCGGTACGCAGGTTAAAAAATGGTCCGGAATGATGCCTTCACTTCTCCAAGTGGTGCGCAAATATTCAATTAAACTTTGCGATAAATACTGTACCAGTACATAAGAGGAAAAAATCCCCGAGTTGACGAAGTTGGACAGTACAAAATCTACGATTCTGTATTTGCCCCCGAACGGGACGGAAGGTTTGGAGCGGTCTTTTGTCAACGGATAAAGACGCTCCCCTTTACCCCCGGCCATAATCATACCGAGTATTCTCATAAATATTTCCCTTTTTTAGTTAGACTTAATTATTCAGAGCCTAACGGCAAGTGTTTGTTTAATGATTCAAACGCTTCCCACGACCACGGCATTTTTTCCGCCACGATTTTGGCGATTTCATCCGCATATACGCGGATTTCCTGCTGGGCGTGTTTATCCATACGCAAGCATAAGAAGTTAAACAAACTGCGGGCGTTTACGCTCCAATAAAACTGGGTATATTGGCACACGGGCAATACCCCGCGAGCCATTTCGCGTGCGACGCCGGCTTCCAACAATTTGTGGTAAGCGGCGTAAGAGGCTTCCACGCTGTCTTCATAAATTTTGCGCAGGGCTTCGTTGTCTAATTGGGAGTCAGCCACGGAGCCTTGTTTGTTTTTTGTATCCTGCCCGCGGAATTTAGACGGAATATAAAACTCGTCCTTTACTTCGGTATAGCGGGCGCTGACTTCGTTATAAGAACCCCAGCGGTGGCGCATCCATTGGCGCGCGACAAAAATCGGGCAGCAAATATGAAATTGGAAATAACAATGTTCAAACGGTGTGTGGTGGGCGTGTTCCATTAAATATTTAATGAGCCGTTTATCCTGCTCCGGCCCTTTGGATACGGCTCCAAAGGATACGCGGGCGGATTGCACGGCACGGTCATCGCCCCCCATAAAATCTACCAAGCGCACAAAGCCCTTGTCTAACACGTTGATTTTTTCACTAGATTGTGGCACGAGTTCTTCTCCTGATTATTTAAAAATTTCCACGACGGAACTGTTCCCGTCCGGCAATACTTCGGCGGTCAAAATGGCCTTGTCCGTGCAGGCGGTGTCATATACCACGCCGTCCAATTCTACCGTATCGGTAACGGACAGGCGGCCCTTTTCAAAGGCCAAAAAATGAATTTTGCTGCTTTTGTATTGTCCAAAAGTGTCAGACAAAATGCCTAATTTGGATATATTTTCCACGGCTGCCAAGGTGGCGCGGCCTTCCGGCCCAAAGACTTGGACGGACGGGTAAAATTTCAAAATCTCTTGCTTATATTTTACACGATTTGGAGCCGCGGCGAACAAATCTTTGCTTTCTGCCCGTTTTCCGCTAGCCGTTACAAGCCGCAAGGGCCCGTTGGAAGATGTATAAATAATATTTTGGACATCGGCGGATTCTACGGCATAGCGGTTGAGCCCCGTCAGCCAGTTGCGGTAGGTGCTTAATGTTTCTTTGGCGGGGGCAAACTTACCGTCCGTATAGGCTATTAAGCGGGCATTCCCCGGGTACGCACCCGAGACAAACGGCTTTTGGAGCCAGATTTGTTTGTTTTGTCCGCACCCCAATTCTTTGGCAAAATAGGATAAAGAGGCAATTTCTTTTAATGTGCCGTTTTGGTTTTCCAGTACGGCGGTAGAAATAGTTTGGCGTTTTTCGTCAAAATACGAAACAAAAATTTGTGCTTTTTTATCTTTTACCGGTGCGGCGGATACGGTTAATACACGCTTGCCGGCGGGTAACGTGAAGGAGAGTTCTTCCTTTAACGTGTTCTTTTCTCCTTGCGTCCATACGGTTACTTGCCCTTTTTTAGAAAGAGTAATAAAATTATCCGCTCCTGTTATATTGGCTTCGGTTACGCCGATAATTTCCTGCTCCACGGGTTCATAGACGGTTTTGCGGTGCGTGGAGGTTTTGGCGGCTTCTTGCACGGTAACGGCAGGGGCTTGCGGTGCGGGGGCTGTGGCGGTTAAAACAACTTCCTGCCCGACGGAAATGCGTTTGTCGGCCGCTACCTCGCCAATGGCATAAAGTGGTTGTACTTCCACGATTTTGCCCTCTTGGGAATAGTTATACACCAGCCCTAAATCTTTCCCGGTTTTGGGGTTGGTTAATTTTTCAGCAGAGAGGATAACCTTAAACAAATCGCCCTTTTGCACATTACGGTTTAAAACAGAGGTGTCTAAATAGACTTTATTACCGTCCACGCGCACGACCATTACTTGCGCTTGCAAGCAGGCTGAGAAAAAAAGAAAAGCGGTTAGCATAAATAAAAATTTATTTTTCATATAATAATGGTATAGCATTTTTACCCGGAGTGAACAATGAAAAAAAATAACTTTGCCGATTTAGTAGAAACCTTTGCCGTTTTGCGCGGGCCTAACGGTTGCCCGTGGGATAAAAAACAAACGCACGAAAGTTTAATTAAATGTTTGCAAAACGAATCGCAGGAACTGATTGATGCCATTAATAAGAAAGATGATGAAAATATGAAAGAGGAGTTAGGGGATGTGCTTTTGCAGGTGTTAATGCACAGCCAGATTGCCGCCGAAGAGGGCAAATTTACCATTGATGACGTAATCCAGGGTCTGTACGACAAACTCCACCGCCGCCATCCGCATGTGTTTGGAGACCTTGCCCACGCCGCAAGTGCCGAGGAAGCCCTGGCCCTGTGGAAGGAAGCCAAACGCAAAGAACGCGAAGGCAAATAAAGGTAACGCCTGTTGTTTGCGAAAAGAGTGTGGTTCAACTAATCAATGGAGCGCACATAGAGTTCCCCGGCCCGGAGAACCTAAAAAACCCCCGCATATTATTTCGGGGGTTTAGCTCATTAGTGTCATTACTATGTTCCTCTTTCCTAGGGAGGCTCCGTTTCCGGGTCTTATGCAATAGGAAAACACACTGTGCTCTCACAACTGCAACCAAGGATATCGGGCTGTTCCCAAGTACTTTGTACTATTACTATAAGCGTATTTTCTTTTTTTTCAAGGCCTATTTTTATATGGGTCTTTTTTATTAAAAAACCGGGGTGTTTCCAATTACCCCGGTTTAAATTATTTCTCCCACGCTTCGGAACGGCCGATAGAGGGTATTTCCTCCGGATGAAAATGCGGGTCTAGCCCTTTTTCTTTTTGTTTGCGGTAATCAGCCAGCGCATCAATGACTTGTGTGCGCAACCGCAAAATGGCGTAAATGTTCATCAGTGCCAGCGCCGCCATAAACAAATCGGCCAAATTCCATACCAGTTTTAATTGCAACACCGCACCCGAAAGCACCATTAGCGTTACTCCCGTGCGGAAAACCAGCATTACGCTTTTTTTGCGAGTGATAAATTCCACATTGGCCTGCCCGTAGTAATAATTGCCGATAATAGAGGTAAAGGCAAAAAGCAGTACGCTGGCCGATAGAAAGTAATTGCCGAAATTTCCCAGTTGAAATGTGAGAGCCTTTTGCGTAAGTGCAATTCCTTCTAACCCCGGAAATTGCTGATAGTTGGACAGTAAAACAATAAAGGCCGTGCAACTGCAAATAACCAGCGTATCAATAAATACGCTAAATGCCTGCACATAACCCTGTTTCACCGGGTGTGAGGTGTGGGCGGTGGCGGCGGCGTTTGGAGCGCTGCCCATACCGGCTTCGTTGGAAAACAACCCACGGCGTGCGCCCGTCATAATGGTAGCACCCAGGGTGCCGCCCGCGACATTGTGCCAACTGAACGCATCAGAAAAAATAAGACCGAAAACGTGCGGCAACTTATCCAAGTTTAATATCATTACCACGAGTGTAAGGATGATATATGCCCCGGCAAAGACAGGCACGATAATAGCCGAAAAACGCGCAATGCGTTTTAGTCCGCCAAAAATAATAACAGCCGTCAGCGCCGCCAGAGCAATGCCGCAAATAGACGTATCCAAATGGAAAGTAGCGTTTAGCGATTGGGCAATAGTGTTAGATTGCACCGAGTTAAACACAAAGGCAAACGTCAGCGTGATAATGACGGAAAATGCCAAGCCCAATTTGGGGCTGTGCAGGGCATTTTTCATATAGTAGGCCGGCCCTCCGCGAAAATGCGTGCCGGTTTTTACCTTATGTATTTGGGCAAGCGTGCTTTCGGCAAAAGCAGAAGCGGAACCGATAACCGCGATGAGCCACATCCAAAAAATAGCGCCCGGTCCGCCTACGGTAATGGCGATAGCCACCCCGGCAATATTGCCGGTTCCCACGCGTGCGGCGGTGCTGATAGCAAAGGCCTGAAAGGGGGAAATGTGCCCCGTGCCGCGGGTTTCTTCGCCGCCGCTTATCATTAGTTTAAGCATTTCTTTGGGGCGGACAAACTGTACGAAGCGGGTGGCAATCGTAAAGTAGAGGCCTGCAAAAATCAGCGCGGCCATAAGCACATATCCCAAAAAACAATCATTGATTAGGGATATGGCGTGAGTCAATAGTTCAGTCATTAAAACTCCTTAATTTATAGGTATTGCGGGTACAATAACAAAACGGGAGTCCTTCAAAAAATACATTTTATAGTATAGCGCATTTTGAAGGAAAGCGAAACAATTTTTTATGGAAATTTAGTTGAATTTGCCCAGTTTGCCGGTTAGCCACTTATTAAACAGCAGATTGCTGATAAGTATCGGCGGGGTACAGAGCATAGTGGAGTAAATGTTGGAGCGCGGTATTTTCACGCGCTTTTGCGGGTTTAACAGGTCAGGCGTTTGCCACACTTTTAGAAGGGTGTCTGCCGTCCATAATACGGGCCACGCTACGGCCGCCCGCCCGCCGGGCTGCCATTTGGGCAGTTGGGCAAAATAGCGCACGGCACTTTTGAGGTTGTTCACGCCCCATAAAATCCATTTGCGTTTAACGGGTTCAAAACGGGGGGCATTTTCTGGAATTAATAAATCTGTGGCAGTAAGGCCGTTTTGGGCCAAGTCCTGTGCGGGGAAATAACACCGTCCGATGCGTAAATCTTTGGGCAAGTCGCGCAAAATATTAACGATTTGCAACGCGTCCCCAATATGTTGCCCGAGTTCGTAAAACTCCTTTTCCGGCATATCAATTTTTGTGGTGGTGCAAATCAGGCGGCTCCAAAAAAGGCCGGGTTTGCCTCCCATTAAACGGCAATAATGTTGTAAATCGGCCGGGGTTTGGAAAGCTTGTATTTGGGCAGAGTGCTCCTCGGGAAAAGTATTTAAGTCAATCTTCATCCCGTCGCAAACCGCTTGCACCACATCCATAATAATAGGCCGTTGTTTGGCGGACACTTGATTTAATACCTGCAAACAGGGCAGAAGATTTTTAATAAGTTCCTTTTCGTAAGGGTTTTCACTCCCGCCGCAAATTTCGCTTGCTAAGAGGGAAATTTCTTGCCGGTTTTGCTCTTTTAACAGGAGAGGGAAACGCTCTATCCAATAAAGCCGCCGTTGAGCGGGCAGAATAGAAGTGTCGGCAATCGTATCGGCGTAGCGGCAGAGTAAATAGGCTATGCCAAATGCCGGGCGCATATTGCCGGGAAGCGCCTGAACGCTTAAATACAAACTGCGGGAAGTGTTTTTTAAGAGCGTCTCAATATCCATATATATAAGGATAGCAAATTTAGTGCGTAAAAAATAATTGACACCCGGCCGGAAAAAAAGCATAATATAATTATGCAAATGTTAAACGTAAATTACTGCATTAAACACTCCTCCTTTAACCCGATTAATTGGCTAAAGGAAGAAGTTGTTTATGCGGGCGTTTAATGTAATTTGATTTTATTTTTAATAGAACCCCGCTTATTAATGAAATAGGCGGGGTTTTTATTTAACGATTTCCGGTTTAACGGCCGGAGAAAAAAAACGGGTACAACAAAAAATAAAGAGGGCTTGCGCGTTACGCGCGGCCTTCTTTTTTGTGCCTTGTGGCTGTCCGGTTCTTTTAGTATATATAATAAAGGATAGTGAAAATATGATGCCGGGTTGGCTTGACAACCTTTTCAAAATCAGTTATACTTAATACATAAGGAAACAAAAAGGATTTGTTTCCAGAGAAGTTTTCAAGAACCCTTTTTCAAGTTTTTGAAAAAATGGAAAAATGGGTCTTGACTTTTCTGTCTTTTTTTGTTAGACTATATGAGTAGTCAAAATTGTTCTTTAAATAATTAGCAAACTTCTTTAAAGTTTTTACCAATCAATTATAAGCAGAAAACTTTTTGACAGCGAAACACCTCCTTATATTAGAAAAGGCGACCGGTGGGCTGAGCCTAGCCAATCAAGTTAGTCTTATAATAAATAAAGTAAAAACACTTATCGTTAGGTCTTATCCCTTCGGTCCTCAGCGGCCACGACTTCCTTGAATAACCAAGAAGTATAAAAAGACTTGACAAATTGATTTAAAAATGTTTTAATAATAAATGTAGTCAGTAAGCATACTACAAGTTTTCAAGGGTTTTAAATAACGCTTGACAAACATTTAAAAAA
Organism: Candidatus Avelusimicrobium fimicolum; assembly: GCF_021632165.1. Lineage (NCBI taxonomy): Bacteria > Pseudomonadati > Elusimicrobiota > Elusimicrobia > Elusimicrobiales > Elusimicrobiaceae > Candidatus Avelusimicrobium > Candidatus Avelusimicrobium fimicolum. The sequence continues at coordinate 16,482 of NZ_JAJWTS010000013.1, read as the reverse complement.
ATGCTTAAATAAAAGAGTAGTAAGGGTTGAGCGTTTTAAACAGAAGTTTAAAAGGCTTGACAGGTTGAAACAGATTTGCTAGAATATCTTTGTAGCCAAAGAGGGCTCAAAGAAGAAAAAAGGTTTCCGATTGCTTTTTCCGAAGCAGGAAAAGAGCAACGAGGAAATTTCGTTCTGTGAAAATTTGACAGCAATGTGCGAATGGGCGATTTGAAATGGGAAGGTTTAAACCTAACATTTTAAATGCTCAAAGTAAGTCAGTCATAGACTATAATATGACACCAAGTTAATTCAAGTAAGAAGAGTCAAAAGTCAACAGCTCTTGTTAGCGATTAGTTGCCTTTGAACCGCTTGCGATTTAAAGGTAACAAATTCTAATGGAGAGTTTGATCCTGGCTCAGAGTTAACGCTGGCATCGTGCATAACACATGCAAGTCGAACGGGACTTTAATTTGTAGCAATACAGATTGAAGTTTAGTGGCAGACGGGTGAGTAATGTATAAGTAACCAACCTTTAAGTGGGGAATAACAATCCGAAAGGGTTGCTAATACCCCATAACATCTAGTAGCGGCATCGTTAATAGATTAAAGATTTATCGCTTGAAGACGGACTTATATTCTATCAGCTAGTTGGCAGTGTAACGGACTACCAAGGCGACGACGGATAGCCGGCCTGAAAGGGCGACCGGCCACAAGGGCACTGAGACACGGGCCCTACTCCTACGGGAGGCAGCAGTGGGGAATTTTGGACAATGGGCGAAAGCCTGATCCAGCAACGATGCGTGGAGGATGAAGGTTCTCGGATTGTAAACTCCTTTTGAGAGGGAAGAAAAAAATGACGGTACCTCTCGAATAAGCCACGGCTAACTACGTGCCAGCAGCCGCGGTAAGACGTAGGTGGCAAGCGTTACTCGGAATTACTAGGCGTAAAGCGCGCGTAGGCGGAATGTTAAGTCTGTTGTGTAATCTCTGGGCTCAACCCAGAAACTGCAACAGAAACTGGCGTTCTTGAGTGAGGCAGAGGAAATCGGAATTCCTAGTGTAGCAGTGAAATGCGTAGATATTAGGAGGAACACCGGTGGCGAAGGCGGATTTCTGGGCCTTTACTGACGCTAAAGTGCGAAAGCTAGGGGAGCAAACGGGATTAGATACCCCGGTAGTCCTAGCCGTAAACGATGATAACTAGGTGTGGGAGGTATCGACCCCTTCCGTGCCGCCGCTAACGCATTAAGTTATCCGCCTGGGGAGTACGGCCGCAAGGTTAAAACTCAAAGGAATTGACGGGGACCCGCACAAGAGGTGGAGTATGTGGTTTAATTCGACGCTACGCGAAAAACCTTACCTGGGCTCGAACGACTGGTGGTAAGACTTATGAAAGTAGGTCTGACCCGCAAGGGAGCCAGCCGAGGTGCTGCATGGTTGTCGTCAGCTCGTGTCGTGAGATGTTGGGTTAAGTCCCGCAACGAGCGCAACCCCTATCCTGTGTTGCCTAGCAATAGGATCTCTCAGGAGACCGCCGCGGATAACGTGGAGGAAGGTGGGGATGACGTCAAATCATCATGGCCTTTATGTCCAGGGCTACACACGTACTACAATGGTATAGACAGAGGGTAGCAATACCGTAAGGTGGAGCCAATCCCTAAACTATGCCCCAGTTCAGATTGTGGGCTGCAATTCGCCCACATGAAGCCGGAATCTCTAGTAATCGCAGATCAGCACGCTGCGGTGAATACGTTCCCGGGTCTTGTACACACCGCCCGTCACACCACGAAAGTCAATTGCAACAGAAGTATCCAGGTCGTCTGGGTCCTAAGTTGTGATTGGTGATTGGGGTGAAGTCGTAACAAGGTAGCCGTACCGGAAGGTGCGGCTGGATCACCTCCTTTATTCTATTTTTAGATAGAATAGGTCGGTAGCAGATAAGATGGAGCCGAAAGGCAAACCATTTCAGGTCGGCCACTCGCACATAGAAAGGTTTTATAGAGCTTAGGCTCTTTTGTTATAGAATAGCTTGGGCTCGTAGCTCAGCTGGTTAGAGCGCACGCTTGATAAGCGTGAGGTCGAAGGTTCAATTCCTTCCGGGCCCACAGCACTTAAAGATTTAGGGGCTGTAGCTCAGTTGGGAGAGCACCTGCTTTGCAAGCAGGGGGTCGTCGGTTCGAACCCGATCAGCTCCACCAATAATAACCTGTGCAAAATATGTTGCGTCAAATTTGAAGTTCTTTGAAAATCAGATAACTTATATTCAATCTTCTCTTGTAAGACTCCGGAAGTTGGATAGTAACCTTAATAAAGAGGTAATTATCCGATGGGTAGCAAAGGGAATGAAAATATATTTTAGAAAAGCCAAGCGTTTGTATATTTAATATGTGAATTAGATATACTTACACTTACACAATTAAGCGATGAGAACACAATTAACTGAGAAAGTTAAGAAGGTTATCATTAAAAAAATATAATAGATAGCAATATCTAGCATTTGAAATGACCAATAATCTGTTGGATTAAAGAATATGGTCAAGCTACAAGGGTGTATGGTGAATGCCTTGGTGCCAGAAGTCGATGAAAGACGTGATAAGCTGCGATAAGCTGCGGGTAGGAGCAAATATCCTGTGATCCGCAGATTTCTGAATGGGGGAACCCTTACAGGTGAGAGCCTGTAAATCATCACAAGAAGGCTGAGTCTACGGACTCGGAGATAGGGTGATAGAAGACAACGTAGGGAAGTGAAACATCTCAGTACCTACAGGAAAAGAAATCAAAGAGATTCCCTGAGTAGTGGCGAGCGAAATGGGAATAGCCTAAACCAGCCCCCGCACTGTATATATCCGTGGAGGGTATATAGAGTGCGTGGGTTGGGGTTGCAGGGCTTGCTCGTGTTAGACACAAAGAGTTACCAAGCAATCAGATAGTTGAACGGTCTGGAAAGTCCGACCAAAGAGGGTGATAGTCCTTTAAACGAAATCTGATTGTCTCTTAGCAAGTACCTAAGTACCACTGGTCACGTGCAATCCGGTGGGAATCCGGGGAGACCACTCTCCAAGGCTAAATACTCTCTGGCAACCGATAGTGAACCAGTACCGCGAGGGAAAGGCGAAAAGAACCCCGAGAGGGGAGTGAAATAGAACCTGAAACCGTACATCTACAAGCTATTGTAGCACTATGCCCGCAAGGGAATGTGCGACAGTGTGCCTGTTGAAGAATGATCCAGCGAGTTAATGTGCCGAGCGAGGTTAAGGGCTGAAGAGGTCCGAAGCCGTAGTGAAAGCGAGCTCGAATAGAGCGAATAGTTCGTCATATTAGACCCGAAGCCAAGTGATCTAACCCTGTCCAGGCTGAAGTTCGCGTAACAGTGAATGGAGGGCCGGAGTGTTAAACGTTGAAAAGTTTCTACATGAGGTGGGGTTAGGGGTGAAAGGCCAATCGAACTTGGTGATAGCTGGTTCTCCCCGAAATAGCTTTAGGGCTAGCGTTGAGATTTAACCCGAGGGGGTAAAGCACTGGTAGATTTAGGGGGAGCGACCCTCCTTCCGATGTCTGTCAAACTCTGAATACCTCGGCGAATATCTCAGCAGTCAGTTCGTGAGGGATAAGCTTCACGTGCGAGAGGGAAACAGCCCAGACCGTCAATTTAGGTCCCAAAATGTATGCTAAGTGGTAAAGGATGTGGATTTACTTAAACAGCTAGGAGGTTGGCTTAGAAGCAGCCACCCTTTGAAGAGTGCGTAATAGCTCACTAGTCGAGTGAATCTGCGCCGAAGATGACTCGGGGCTAAGCATACTACCGAAATTACGGATTGCATAGAAGTTCGCTTTTATGCAGTGGTAGGGGAGCGTTATTAGCAGCTGCGAAGGTATACCGGAAGGAGTGCTGGAGCGCTAATAAGTGAGAATGCTGGAATGAGTAGCGATAAGGAAGGTGAGAATCCTTCCCGCCGAAAATCTAAGGTTTCCTTGAGCAACGTTCGTCGGCTCAGGGTCAGTCGGGCCTAAGCTCAGGCCGAAAGGCGTAGGCGAAGGACATCAGGTTAATATTCCTGAACTATAGTAAGCGCGTCATAACCTAGGGAGGGACGCAGTAGAGTAAACCATCTGGCTATATGCCAGTTCAAGGCCGTAGGCATCTTCGGGTAGGCAAATCCGTCCGGAGGCTAAGCCGAAAACCGAGTACGAGTAACCGCAAGGTTGCGAAGTGGTCCAATCACGCTGCCTAGAAAAACTTCGTAGGGAGTTCTTACTATAACCGTACCGTAAACCGACACAGGTGGATGGGGTGAAAATCCTAAGGCGCGCGAGATAACCATCGTCAAGGAACTAGGCAAACTAGCTCCGTAACTTCGGAAGAAGGAGTGCCCAAGTACCGGTGCAGCAATGTATTGGGAAAGGGTCGCAGTGAATTGGGCTTCGTGACTGTTTAACAAAAACTTAGGGCTCTGCTGAAATCTCAAGATGATGTATAGGGCCTGATGCCTGCCCGGTGCCGGAAGGTCAAGGGGAGTGGTTAGCCGCAAGGCGAAGCTGCGAACTTAAGCCCCGGTAAACGGCGGCGGTAACTATAACCGTCCTAAGGTAGCGAAATTCCTTGTCGGGTAAGTTCCGACCTGCACGAATGGCATAACAAAGAAGCCGCTGTCTCGACGGTGGGCTCGGCGAAATTGTGGTTCAAGTGAAGACGCTTGATGCATGCAACAAGACGAAAAGACCCTATGGAGCTTTACTGTAGCTTGTTATTGGATTACGGTTTTCAATACGTAGTATAGCTGGGAGCCATTGAAACATCCCTTGAGGGGGGTGCGGAGGCAACAGTGAAATACCAGCTTTTGTGAATTGTGGTTCTAACCTATTACCCGTGAATCCGGGTTGGGGACAGTGGCAGGTGGGCAGTTTGACTGGGGCGGTCGCCTCCTAAAGAGTAACGGAGGCGTTCTAAGGTTCCTTCAGGCCGAATAGAAATCGGCCATTGAGCGCAAAGGTAGAAAGGAGCTTGACTGTGAGGACGACGGTCCGAACAGGTGCGAAAGCAGGACTTAGTGATCCGGTGGTCCCTCGTGGGAGGGCCATCGCTCAACGGACAAAAGCTACCCTGGGGATAACAGGCTGATCGGGCCCAAGAGTTCACATCGACGGCTCGGTTTGGCACCTCGATGTCGGCTCATCACATCCTCCCGCTGAAGCAGGTGGGAAGGGTTGGGCTGTTCGCCCATTAAAGTGGTACGTGAGCTGGGTTCAGTACGTCGTGAGACAGTACGGTCTCTATCTGTTGTATGCGCAGGAAACTTGAGAGGAGTTGTCCATAGTACGAGAGGGCCTGGATGAACGAACCTCCTGTATATCAGTTGTCTGTAAACAGGCATAGCTGATTAGCGGTGTTCGGTAGGGATAAACGCTGAAAGCATATAAGCGTGAAACCCGCCTCAAGATAAGGTTTCCCTGGTAGATTAACTACCCAGAAGACCCCCGGAAGACTACCGGGTTGATAGGCAGAGTGTGTAAGCACAGCAATGTGTTCAGCTAATCTGTACTAATAGGTCGTGAGGCTTGGCCATATTCTTTAATCCTATAGATAAAGAATTGTGAGTGTAACACTTGCGCTTTTCTAACTTATCTGACGTTGGAAGATATCGATGACCCGCTAATCCCGGCGAGAAGGTTTCCAACGGTAAAGGAACCGGTTGCAATAGACAAGTTCCTTTTAAAATTTGTTCTTTTACAAGAGGCTAGAATGAGACTGATAATAATTCCGACGAGGCCACACCCGTTCCCATTCCGAACACGGCAGTTAAGCTCGTAAGGGTCGATGGTATTGGCGCCCAATTCGGCGCTGAGAGAGTAGATCGTTGTCGGTCTCATCCTAGCCTTTTGTTTAAGGTGATTTGAAACCCCGCTAACGCGGGGTTTTTTGTTTTATATTGGGAATCTTGCCTTATATGTTTAGGAATACACATTTTACTATCTCTTTGGTGGGCTTGTTTGGGGGTGCTTATCTGTGTAAGTTTTGGAAACCAAGGAACACGCCAAAAGTTACTGTCTTGTAATAGAATAGGGATATCTTGTTGGGACCAGAGGTCTCTCAGAGAAGATATTTTAGGAAACATCGCTGGGGTACACGTCTATATATTAACAGGATATGTATATGGGCTTGATACCCTTTACAGAGAAAAAATACAGGTCCTAAAATCTAGAAAAATCCCATAAAAGGGGCAGGATAACGCCACAGAATCTAAAATAGCCCCGAAACCACCTTGCCAGAATTTAGCCTAACTGGTATTTTAGGTGGACTCCAACGAAACTACACGTCTATCTTTAAAGAAACTTATCCCTGGAACAACCTTTGACTATTAGACTATGCCGTCTTAATAAGGGACTTTTAGACTTTAAAAAAATAATTTACATCCACCCATTAGAATTTATTAGATTAGTAAACCACCCTAATACTAGGTTATAACTAGCACGAGGGGGCTCTGTAATGTTGCGTTGTAGAAAAATACAATCCCGTTGAATTTATTTTTAGATAGAATACCCCGGGTGTTTACCCAGGGTATTTAGACTTTAAACTGCTGCTTTTAATTGTTCAAATGCTTGTTTTATTTTTTGTGCCATAAGTTTTCTTCTTTCTTGTAGGAATATGTCATATGACATTTTTTCCCATCCGTGTGGTAATGCATTATTTCCCTCTTCCAATTTTATTTCTTGTTCTGGCTTATTGGTACATCGAGGCGGATAGTAAATTGCCGGGCTATCATCCCCAATATCGTCATTATCTTTCCAATCAATATAGGCATAATTTGCCATTTGGTTAATTTCCTTTTTGGAATACCCCATTTGTTTTAAGTAATTTTTGGGGAAAAGATGATGTTTTTCTAATGATTTACGTTTGCTATGGCACGAATCTGTAAATAATTGCGCGACTAATAAATTACTTTTTGAAAATAGAATTTTGTTTTTCAATATATTTAGGGATGCCACATAAGCATTCCAAGCATTATTGCCAGAACCTGAAACGGCCAGCCCTTTGGAACCAACGAGTGTAATATCAAAAAAGTCATTAGTAAGTTCTTCATTGATTCTAGAAAGGATAAAATTTCTATATTCATTAAAAGAATGTAGGGTTTTAATTGTATTCAAGTGGCTTTCAACAGTAGATTCAAAAGAACCACTATAAAGAGCGACTAATGAGGCATAAAAAAACCATAAAGATGTAAGATGTAAGTTTTCATTATTAGAAGCATTAAAACGGTGTTTTGCAATTAAATATAGTGCGTAACTATAAAAAACGGCATTATTAGAGGATATTAATTCCCCTGATAAATACCCGGCGTTCATAATTGCTTTAATAAACTCGTGCCAGGAATGTAAATCCAACACATCAGGTAGTTTCGCTTTTAACGTTTCAAAACGTTGGATTCGCAGGGTTTCATCTATTGTTCCTCGTTTTTCGAAGTCTGCCCCGTGTAATAGTTTATACCCATATTGAAGGCGGGCTCTGTCAAAAGCATAGGCCATTACTACCCGGATAATATCTTGGGCAGAAACAGGGGTAATAGAGTTGTATGCAGTTGTACTGCCGGGGGTGTTAATGAGTGAATCCTTACAAAATGTTTCAATTTTTTTTCGTCCCTCTTCCCAATACAACGAGAGCAATGTAAGAATAAAGTCATTTTGTTTTAAAGCAACTCCACCAGAGTTTACCCGCACGAAAATATCAGAAACACTTTCTTCTTCGGCATTTGCTTTAATGTTAAAAACAGGCAATGGGTAATTGGTTAAGTTCCGTACCTCCATAAATCGGTTTTGAATAAGTTCTTCGTCTTTTTCCGAGAGCCCAACTCCTTTTGTTTCTTTGCTTTTTTTTAATTTTTCAATAAATTCATTTATTAATTTAAAAAAATTATTATTATTAAACAATTCACTAATATTGTACATCCACTCCGGGTCTTGTTTAGTGGCTTGATAGCCGACTTCAAATTTATTTAATAAAGGATTGTAAGAAATAATAACATTTTTTTCTTCAAATTTAGCATTTAGAACTGGTTTTCCCTTAATAACGGCATAGAGGGATGTTAGGCGTTGTTGGCCGTCAATAATTACCTCTTTAGGGTTTGTATAATTATGGGAAATGGTACCAATGGTTCTATTTTTAGATTCTATTGCGCTTTCCCAAAGCATTAAATAACCGATTGGATATCCTTTTAACATTGAGTCAAATAGGTCGCGAATTTTACTATCTTTCCAAATGAAAGGCCGTTGTAGTTCCGGTAATCCCAATTCTCCTGTATCAATTTTTTCAATTAATTGTAAAACGGTAAGGGTGGTATTACTAAAAAGTTCTGGCATAGGAAACTCCTATATTGTATGGAATAGACAGAGTTAAAAAGCGAGGTGCACAGAAGGGAAAACTCTTTGTTGATATTCTAGCAAATAATATTTTTTATTGGTGTGCTCATTTACAAAACTGACGATACCGGGAACATCTTGTGTAGTATTTCTTTGCTCGTTGCCTTATACCAAAACATTTTCAAATCCTTGGGAAATTATCCCGTCCACATCTTGCCAAAGTATAGCATTTTTAGCGCCCGAACTTATTTGCCGCCCGCCCGAAAAATACAAGGCGACAAACCGTTGTCGCCGGGGAGTGCTATGATAAACATATGGAATCATTAATTGAAGCATACTTGTCTGGTAGCGAGAAGCGCCTGCGGCAACTGGTGCTAGCCGGGGCGGATGTCAATCAGCCAATGCGTGAGTACCCGGGCGATATTTTGTTGGAGCCTTGTTTGGCTAAAAATATCCGCCTGGTGCAGTTTTTGCTAAGCCACGGCGCCCGGCCCACGGGGGCACTTCTGGCGGACCTGATTGGGTATAGCGGTATTTTGCCCGGGTGGTATCTGGCCAGACTCTTGCGGCGGCTGTTAAAAGCCGAGGCAGCCCCCAACGCAACGGAGCGCGGGCACACCCTCTTGTGGTGGGCCGCAGAGAGCGGCGATCCGCTCACGCGCGACAATGCCCGGCTGGCGTCTGTATTGCTAAAATTCGGCGCGGACCCCAATATGAAAAATGCTCCTTGCAAGGCTGACTATAATCCCCAAGAAACGCCTCTTTTGCGTGCGGCGTATTACAACCAACCCGCTATGATAAGTAAACTGCTTCACTATGGGGCGGATATAAATACCGTGGATAATTACGGGCGAAATGCGCTTTTTTACGCGGCAATGGGTATGGGGCGGCTCCCCGTCTATAAGTGCTTGGTTCGGCACCATATTGATTTACAGCACCGCCTGCCGGACGGAACGGGCATTACGGATTATATGCGGGATTTGTGCCCGTTTGTAAGCGCACAAGCCGAAGCATATCTAATAAGTTACGGGGCACCGCGCCCTACTATCCCGCGTGCCCAATTATGCCCTAACCTATAATCCAAGCCGCTATACTTTTGCGCGCTTTATTGCGCCATCACCCCACGACTCCTTGTGCTTGCATAAAAAAACGGCTTTTTGTATCTTATGGGTATATACTTGTTTTTCTTCCCAGTTAAATTTTTCTATTGGAGCATACTATGGCAAATTACCGTTGGGGTATTGATTTGGGCACATCTTCTATTGGGGTGGCCGTTTACGAGACGGACAATAACGGAAAGATTATTTCCTTAAAACATTTGGACAGTTATATCTTTGGCGAACCTGTGGCACCCAAAGAAATGGTAACTTTAAACACCGCCCGCCGCGCACCTTATCCGCTCCGCCGCTAGGTGTCTGGGGAAAAATAAGCCCCTGTGCTGTGCAAATAATTGTACAATAAAATAAGTTATGAACTTGCCGCAAGAATTTATCCAATATACCGCTAATTTATTTGGCTCCCAGCGTTGGGAGCGGTTTGAGCAGTCTTTTGTGCAGGAAGCGGCGGTAAGTGTGCGCTTCAACCCGTGGAAAGCCAAGGGCGAAGCCCTTTTCCCGCAGGCCGAGCCGGTGTCGTGGTGCGAGGGGGCCTTTTGGTTGAAAGAGCGCCCGCTCTTTACGCGCGACCCGCGCTTTCACGCCGGGGTGTATTATGTGCAAGAGGCAGGCTCTCTGTTTTTGGACCACGTCTTGCGGCATTGGGTTACAGGGCCTGTCAGCGCGCTTGATTTGTGCGCCGCTCCGGGGGGAAAATCTACCCTTATGCGGGCCGCTTTACCCACCGGTTCTGTGCTTGTCAGTAACGAAATTGACCGCCGCCGTGCCAATATTCTCTTGGAAAATATCCTCAAACAAGGCCACCCGGGTGTGTTGGTTACGCATAATGCGCCAAAAGATTTTGCCAAAACAAATCTGCTGTTTGATGTTATTTTGACGGACGTGCCTTGTTCGGGAGAGGGCCTTTTCCGTCGGGACCCGGCCGCTATCAGCGAGTGGAGCGCGCAAAATGTATATTTTTGTGCAGAGCGGCAACGGCAAATTTTGCGTGATATTTGGCCTTGCCTCAAAGACGGCGGCCTGTTGATTTACAGCACCTGTACCTTTAATACGCACGAAAATGAAGAAAATGTCCGGTGGATTGCCGAGGAATTGGGCGCGGAACTTTTGGCAGTACCCGTCCGCCCGGAGTGGCAAATTACGGAAAGTTTGCTTGCGGGGTGGAATCAACCCGTATATCGTTTTATCCCGGGTACAACGCGCAGTGAGGGCCTTTTTATGGCGGTGCTTCGTAAAAAAGGGGGAAACAGAGCCTTTGCCACATTACCCGCCTCTTTGCGGACGCAGGTAAAAAAATATCCGCTTTTGCATTTGCTTTATGACGGTCAGCCCGCATTTGAAGCCAAGGGGCGGGAGCAAATCCCTTCTATTGCACAGGCCCTTTCTCTTACTACGGAGGAAACCTCCTTTCCCCGTGCCGAGTTGTCTTTGGACGCGGCCTTGCGCTATCTCCACCGGGAGGCCTTAGTTTTGCCTGCGGGCACACCGCGCGGCTTTGTGTTGGTAACGTATCAAGGATATCCGCTTGGTTTTGTAAAGAACTTGGGCGACCGCGCCAACAACCTCTATCCCAAACCTTGGGCCATCCGCAGTTTGTAAAAATTTAAATAAATCGCATATAGACTTTGTATTGTACGTCGTCTAATGCATATTCATAGCGGTTTGCAATAATCAATGAGAAATGCTGTTTAAATTGGGGACGACACCTCCGCACAGGAACTCAGGGCTGAACAAAATATTTTTAGGTCTGTTTCCTTACGGGTTTTGCGGGTATAACCTAGCGGAAGAGTAGATTTGATAACCACGGTAGTGGCGGTGTTATATTTTTTGACCAGTTAGATTACATTTTCCAGCGCGGAAGTATTAAAATAGTTCTGTTTGGGGCGTGGCTTTTAACAGTTCTAACAAGTTCCGCCGGGGGTGTTGGTAAAATTCACAATAGCGTTATGAATGCGGGCGGGATAAATTTAGAAAAATGTTTGGCATCTTGTAGTGGCAATAATTATAAGTTTTGGCGGGCAGTTGTAGGTATGACAGTAATGCAAAATTTATTTTCCAAACTGGACTTCGTGCCCGAAATATGTTATCATAAAGCGATATATTTACAGGAGCATAAAGTACAGCCACATAGAGTGGCAAAATTACAATTTATTCTGTTTTTGGAATCCTATTGAAGAATAGGAAGGCTTTGGGAAACCAAAGTTCTAAGGAAGTCCAAAAACGGCTGGTTTAGGCAGAAGATGAAGGGAAGTCATGAGCCCTTTGTCTTCTGCCGAGTGTTGCACACATATTTTGCGTGCAACCACGGCTGTTTAATGACAAGGCACTTCCTTAGACTTGACATTACGCAGCCGTTTTAATTTTCCAACCTTCCTCGCTTCTCTTACTTTGTTCCGACTTCATTTTTCCATAGGTTTCGTTCGCTTTCATACGCTACAGCACGGCGTGTGAACGGGAAAGGGACTTATGAATACCTCCGCCAAGAGTTTCCACAAGTCCTTTTCCCACGGTTTAAGGGAAAAGGGCTTTTTTATGGAAATAGCTGTTATTATTCCGTCTAAAAATGGCATAAACCATTTGAAAGAATGTTTGCCAACGGTTGTTAAAGCAACCCTCCAAGCCCCTTTTCCTGTGCATATTACCGTAGTAGATGATAATTCAACAGATAAAACAGTAGAAATGCTGCCCCCTCTGTTTCCAGAAGTTGTTTTTCTACGCAATCCTAACAAAGGAGTCTCTTCTGCTCGCAACTGGGGCGTAAAAAATACCCCTTGTGATTGGATTTGTTTTCTAGACAATGACCTCTTTTTAGACGAACATTTTTTCAATACAGTACAAAAATACCTAAAACAGGATGTTTTTTGCGTGGCCTGCGCTGGCTATACCGCGTATCCTAAAGTCTTGGGAGCATTAGAGCAAAATGATGGCATTAAATTGTTAGATTGGAAGCGGGGTTTCCCACGATTTACCAGTAATGTTTATAATAAAAATCTATCTTTACAGCAGGAATATTTATCTTGGGGGGTACAAGGAGCCTATTTCTTTTGCAATCGTGGTAAATTTGAACAACTAACTGGATTTGATGAAATTTTAGACCCATATATGTTAGAGGAATCCGATTTGGCTTATCGTGGATTGAAACGTGGGTGGAAAATTGTTTATGCGCCCGACACAAAACCCCTTCATAAATGCGGTGGAACAATTAATAGTAAAAAAAATAAATATACGCAATTCTTGTCTAAACGGAATAGAGTGTTGTTTGTTTGGAAAAATATTACTTCAAAATATCTTCTCATTAGTCATATTTCCTGGTTATTGCTGCGTACTGATATTAGGATATTACGAACAATATTGAGGGCATGGCCTGATATTAAAAAGAAACGTGAAATAGAAAAAAAAGAGCAAGTTGTAACTGATGAAACATTATTTAAACAGTCCAAACAATTTGTGCAAAAGGGATACGGAAGCTAGATAAATATGTCAGAATTATCCGAATATTTAAAATTACAACAGCATCAAACTTGTATTTTTGCAGGCTGTGATGATAAATATGCCTTTTGCTTGTATGTAAGTTTATGGAGTTTGTTGAAACATAGCCCGAAATTAGCACAAGAGTCTGATATTTTTGTAGCCGGATTTAAGCTTTCTGCTGGAAATAAGAAGGCACTAGAAAGTTTGCCTGGGGTCCATGTGATTAATTATACCTACCCATCTTCCCTACCTCAAACTAGTGCTATTATGAATTTTACAGAAGCATCATTTGCAAGGTATGATTGTTTTGGCCTGCTGAAATATTATGAGAAAGTTTTGTATCTGGATAGTGATGTGCTTGTACAAAAAGAAATAAGACCAATTTTTGATCAATTGTCTGATGGTATTGGTTTGGTCCAGGATCCTACCTTTACTACCGTACGAGGAAATTTCTATAAAGAAATTCCCCAATTTAATATGAACGCCACAGGATATAATAGCGGATTTATCGTTTTAAACAATAAAGGAAGTTGGGCAAACAAAGCATTGGAAATTAGATCTTGGCTATACAAGCAAACATTAGTCTATGCAGAAAATTTATTTCTTCCAGACCAAGGAATGATTAATTTAGCAATAGAACAATTCAACATGTATCCTTTGACTATAAGTGAAGATTATAACTGCCCGGCAAGTTCTCCTACAAAAGAATTAAGAAATGCCTATATTATTCACAGTACAGGTCCCCGCAAATTTTGGTGTTATTACTATTTTAAAGAATGGTATGAAGGATACTCGCGGTGGCTTGCAGCAGGTGGACACCCCGTGTCTATTCATAGAGGAAGTGCTTTTTGGCGCTGGACTCTACGTAAATTACACCTAGATAATAAAGTATTTTTTCAGTTAAGTCCAGATTTTTTTACTAAACCTCTAAAGTTTGGGCGGTTTGTAATGAAAAAAATGTTCAGAATGAAATATTAAGGGAGGAAATATGAAAATTATTGTTCAAGCAGGTGGAAAGGGAACCCGATTAGAAGGATTAACACACAATAAGCCTAAATGTTTGGTGCCTGTTAATAATTTGCCCATTCTTTTTTATGCTTTTCAGAAATTCAAAGATGCGGATTTTACAATTATCGCAGATTATAAAACAGATGTTTTGGAAAAATATTTGGCCGCATTTGCCAATAAATATAAAGTCAATATTGTAAAAGCCACCAAAAAAGGCACGGCTTCCGGTATTAAAGAGGCTATAGCGCCTCTGCTTGATGATGAGCCTTTTATGATTCTTTGGTGCGATTTGATACTGTCTGACGGATTTGAAATTCCTACGGAAGCGGGGAATTATATTGGTATTTCTAAAGATTTTGAATGCCGTTGGTCTTATGTAGAAAATCAATTTATTAAAACCCCTTCAAAAGAGAACGGCGTGGCAGGCTTGTTTGTTTTTGAAAATAAAAAAGTATTGCAGGATGTTCCCGAAGAAGGCGCTTTTGTGGATTGGTTAAAAACGCAACCCATAGCTTTTAAGCGGTTGGATTTGTATGGTTCTAAGGAAATAGGAACCTTATTGGCTTATTCGGATAATAATGATACTTCTCACCGTTGCCGCCCATTTAATTCTATGGAGTTTGACGGGGATTTGGTCATTAAGCGCGCAATCACAGAACAGGGGCAAAAAATAGCATTAGACGAAATTGCTTGGTATAAGCATGTTAAGCAATTGGGCTTTAAAAATATTCCCGAAATTTACGAATATGAACCGCTGAAAATGAAACGTGTTTGCGGGAAAAATATCTTTGAATACGATTGTATTACAAAAACACAAAAATGTGAGATTTTAACAAGCCTAGTACAGGCGTTGCATACTTTGCATAATCTGGAACCGGCCCAACCTGTTAATGAAAGTGATGTAATAGAAAATTATATTACAAAAACTTTTGACCGTTTATCCAAGGTTGAGCATTTGGTGCCATTTGCGGAACAGGAATTTATCAAAATTAATGGACAATACTATAAAAACATTTTTTTTAATAAAGACGAATTGATTTCCCTAGTACAAAAACACATGCCCACGGAATTTAAGTTAATTCATGGGGATTGTACTTTTTCCAACCTGATGTTTGATACTTTTGATATGCGCGCCGTATTGATTGACCCCAGAGGCTATTTTGGCAAAACAAAGTTGTATGGGGATGCCGATTACGATTGGGCCAAATTGTATTATTCTATCAATGGAGATTATGATTTGTTCAACCGCAAGAAGTTTACCTTGGACATCAGAGAAAAAGATGTAGAACTTGCCATAAAACCTAATAACTGGGGTGATATGAGTGATTATTTCTTTGATTTGTTGCCTAATGTAAAAAAAGAAAAAATCAAAATGTTGCACGGTATTATTTGGCTTTCGTTAACTACTTATGCTTGGGAAGATTATGACTCCATTTGCGCGGCCTTTTATAATGGGCTTATCAAACTGAGAGAGGTTTTATAATGTTGAAACTTTCTTCTTTACCTCATACTTGGATATTGGATGTGGACGGTACCATTGTAAAACATAATGGGTATAAAATAGATGGTTATGACACCTTGTTGCCGGGGGTAAAGGACTTTTTTGCCTCATTACCCTCTCAGGATAGGGTTATTTTGCTCACGGCCCGCAAGGCTGAATATTTGCCTGCATTAAAGGATTTTTTAACCACAAATCAAATCCGTTACGACCATATTATTACGGATGTGCCTATGGGCGAGCGTATTTTAGTAAATGATAATAAACCCAGTGGCCTGAAATGCGCTTATGCAGTTAATAAAGAAAGAGATGGAATCTTTCATTTAGATTATTGCTTGGACAATAGCAAATAGGAGAAACTATATGAGATTGTTTGAGAAAATAAAGTTGCACACAATGGATTCTACAAAGTCTAGGGTCATACTTGTATTAGGCAAACCTCTTGTTTATTACCAAAGAGAACATTTTTTTAAATCTTTTACTTTTGCATGGAATTTGCCAGTCAAAAATACCTCTATTCCCGTTTTTTATTTAAAAGTAAATAGACTTGCTGACTATACTTTGCCGTGTATCCAACATTGGATAAATATTATTAATAATATGGGCGCTGATTTTTATTTTTTATGTGATAATAAAAAATTACAAAATGAGATACTACGCTGGATTTGTTTTCCTAATAGGAATGTCAAATTTATATCAAGTTGGAGAAAAAAATTAAAAAAAATAATTTTTAATATTGGTACAAAATACTGGATTAAGGCAACAGCCGCACATCTTACGAGTTTTTATCATGCTAAACAACAGAAAATTACCAAATTTTGGACTATTGATGCTGATGATACCATGATATGCCAATATCCTGAAAAGGGGGCAAAATTCTTGCAACAAGTAGAACTTTATGCAGAAAAGCATAATGTAGCAGCTTGTTCCTTAGATATGTGGCGTAGTAGGACAAAAGGAAAACATTGGTCTTTTGGCGTCTGCTATGTTAGAGATATTGTTGATTTTTGCTCTATATTTGACAGAAATGAGGATTTGTCTTGGATATCTAATTAC
>NZ_JAJWTS010000004.1:0-127150 GCF_021632165.1 Candidatus Avelusimicrobium fimicolum | reverse complement strand
ATCTGCCGTATAAAAATGTGTATAAAAGGCCGTTTTGCTCAAATATAAAGGCCTTGCAAAGGAGATAAAATGAAAGAAAAAAGAAATGGCTTTACCCTTATTGAACTATTAGTCGTTGTACTTATCATTGGCATTTTGTCGGCGGTGGCTTTGCCGCAATATACCAAAGCGGTCAATAAATCGCGGTTGAGTGAAGCGTGGACGACATTAAAAGCGATAAATGATGCTTGCAAAGTTGCAAATTTAGAAACAGGTAAACCTTTGTACCAAATCACTTTTGACGATTTAGCGGTTTCTTTTACTGATGTTACTGGGCTCCCGGCCACTGGGCGTTCTTTTAGGGGAAAGAATTTTACTTATTTTTTGGATTCCGGTTATGAAAGGAACAGTGCCTCTTTTGCCACTCCTGTTACGGGGGAAAATATTACTTTTAATATCGCAGACGGACAAAGACTTTGCCGTGGACTCTATAATGTGGCGGCTTGTAAAAAATATGGCTTTTCCCGAGGAGGAGGGGTAGGTTGCACTTCTGGGTCAGGGGCTTATTTGCAAGAAGGTAGTACTTGCTTTGTGGAATAATTTTCTTTGGATTAGACTATACAAAATCCCCAGGTATATGCCTGGGGATTTTTATGGGGCCTATAAAAAAGATAGGTCCAAAATGCCTGAAAAATGGGTCCAAAGACCCTCGTAAATTTCCACTTAAAAATAGATACTTAAATAAGAAGGATGTATAAGGGGATAAAATATGAA
This sequence comes from Candidatus Avelusimicrobium fimicolum, assembly GCF_021632165.1. Classification (NCBI taxonomy): domain Bacteria; kingdom Pseudomonadati; phylum Elusimicrobiota; class Elusimicrobia; order Elusimicrobiales; family Elusimicrobiaceae; genus Candidatus Avelusimicrobium; species Candidatus Avelusimicrobium fimicolum. Next base: position 126,397 of record NZ_JAJWTS010000004.1, on the reverse strand, counting down.
AAACTTTCTTTTTATTTTAGCGGCTTGTTTGATGGTTTCGCTGGTTAATGCGGCTCCCGCAGCCCAGCCTCGTCCGCAGTTGAACAAAAAATTGCAGGCCGCCGTGCAAGCGGCCGCCCAAAGGCATCAAGGTTCCGTAGATTTGGACAAAGAAGATGATTTCGGCAATACGCCCGTTTTTGCGGCAGCCCAAAAAGGAGATGCCAAGGCTATTGCTTCCTATATCAAATCCGCCAAGAGCGGCGATTTCCTGCTTAAAACGGGCAAAAACGGCAATAACGTATTCCACGTTGCCCGCAACAAAGACTCTTTTTTGGCTTTGGCTTATGGTATCCGCCATTTTTATCCGCGTGAATATCAAAAGCATTTGCACCTTTTAATGAACCAGCGCAATGAGGCTGGGGAACTCCCGGTACAAACGCAAATTAATTACGGGCGTGCGGATATGTTTTTTGCGGAAATTCCCTATACCGATTTGTACAAGAGCATTATGAATATTAAGAGCAAACTTTCCGCCGGCGGAATTGTGGCTGATGTGGCGCAGACTGAGGCCGCCGAAGTGGTAAAAATGAGCAAGGATAACAGCGGCCGCACGATTGCACAAGCCGCGCGCGATAATGCTTCTGTCCCGGGTATGGATAAAGTGGTTGCTTTCTTTAACGAAAACGCTTCCTACCTGTAAAAACTTTTTATCCCCTGCACCTCCGGTTCCCCCACCGGGGGTGTTCCTTTTTATGAAATTTCGCAAATACTTAACTAAAAAACTTAATGGAGTTAGGCAAAATAACGTCCTCCATTACGCTTAATGCAAATGAATCGGTCATTCCGGCAATATAGTCGGCGATAATTGTATCAATTTGCGCGGGGTTTTCTTTATATATGTTTGTCATAGAGCGCATATATTTGGCAAAATTCTTAGCGGTGGTTTTGCCTTCTTGTTCGTATGCCTCGTAGTCAAAGTCGTAGCGCTTAAAAATCGTGCGGAAATAATCAAACAAATCGCGGATACATTTGTCTATGGTTTCCTTGCGCTGGCGCATTTGCTCGTTGTGGTAAATGCGGGTATAGTTAAATTCGCGCAATTGCGAAATCAGCCCAAATTTATCAGCCGAAAAGCCAATGCAGTCTTGATCCTTGGAGTGGTTAATTAGGTCCAGGGTCAGCGTGTTGATAATTTCCCCGTTAGACGTTCCTATTTCTTCGCGTACATCTTTGGGAATATCGTTGGTGGTGATGAGGTCTGCCTTTACGGCGTCCTCAATATCCCGCCCTAAATAGGCGATTTTATCGGACAGACGAACAATGCACCCCTCATAAGTGGATGGCATATGGTCGCGCCCGGTGATTTTTTCCAAATCGTTCGGCACCGCAGCGGGGCGGAGTTGGTTGTTGGTAAAATCTTCGCCGCAATGGCAGATGATTCCGTCCTTTACCGCAAACGTTAAATTCAAGCCTTCCCCGTAGTTGGCTAAATGTTCCACCACGCGGTAACTGTTAATTTCGTGTAAAAAGCGTTTGGGACGGATACAGGCATCTATGGCGCGTTCGCCCTCGTGCCCGAAAGGGGCGTGTCCGATATCGTGGCCCAAGCCGATAGCATAAGCCATATCTTCGCTTAATTGCCAGTTGCCGCTTTTGTTAAGCCCCCGGCAAATGGTAGCGGCTATGGTCGCTACGTGGAGCACATGTTCTATACGGGTACAAATGTGGTCATTGTTTGGGGCAAAGAATACTTGGGTCTTATGTTTCAGGCGGCGAAACGGCAGAGAGTGGATAATTTTTGTCTGGTCGCGGAAATATTCATCCCGCAAATCAGGATGATGCGGATGTGTGCGCTGTAAATAAATTTGATCGCTAAACGGATTTTTTATCATAAAATTATGATACCATAATATAGAACTTATATAGAAGTGTTAAGGAGCCTTTTATGACTATTGCGGCCGTTTATGCAGGCACATTTGATCCCGTTACGCTGGGGCACGCGGATATTGCGCGCCGTGCGGCGCGTGCGTTCGGGGCGCTTGTGGTATTGGTAATTCCCAACGGAAACAAACAACCGTTGTTTAGTCCGGCGGAACGGGTGGCTTTGTTAAAGGAAACTTTTAAGGACGAACCGTTAATCCGCGTGGAACAGGCGGAAGGATTATTGGCGGATTACCTCAAAAAAAACAATCTGCATATTTTGGTGCGCGGGGTACGCGGTGCGGCGGATATGGAACACGAACTGACAAACGCTTATTATAATAAGTTGTTTTGCCCCGGGGCCGAAACAGTTTTCTTTCCGGCCCGTCCCGAATACGCTTTTTTAAGTTCGTCTGCGGTGCGCGAAGCCGCCGGCTACGGGGGGGATATTTCTTCCTTGGTGCCGCCGTGTGTGGCAAGCGCCTTAAAAGACAAGTTGGACAAATAGACATAATCCAAAAGACTTATATAAAAAATGGGTCTTTTGTTCCGTTGTGCAAGTTGGCAAAGTTTACTAAAATATAGGTGGAGACGGATAAAAGGAGTTTTAGATGTACTGCGCCAAAGACCAACAATTTGTGTGTCAGTGCTCGCCCCTGCAATTTTTAGCAATAAAAGAGGGGGGCGTGTCCGCTTTCCCTAATTCCCTAAAAATTTCCCGTATTCAATCAGCCATACCCCCGGAAATATGCCTGCCCAAGTGGCAGGGCCTATTTTTATATAGGGCTAAAAAACCTAGGACTTCTAGGTCTTTTGGCCCTATTTTTTTTGCGAACTTTTTCCAATAATTAAGGGAGAGGAGAACCTTATTATGAAAACAACCCTGTCGCTTGTACTCAGTTTTTGTATTCTATTTAGCAGCGTTTCCCCATCGCTGGCGCAATCTTTGCCTGCTAAGGCCGGCAAAGGATTTGCCAAGCAAAGCCAGACCGTTGGCCAGGTGGTGAAAAGAGTCGCCGTTGTTCCCAAAGTAAAATTGCCGTCCAATGCACAGGGGTATTCTGCCGGAGCGCGCGTGGGCCAAATGGTTCCCAATCTCCTTCCCGGTACGGTGGTGGCCCCTAATGCGGGTTCTGTGCAGGCTTCTTCCGAATTAATCCACTCTAAACTTGCGGCGTTAACCTCTCCTCACGCTTTGGCTGTTGGCGAACTGACTGATGGTTTGCCCGGTCCTATTTTTGCCCAAACCTCTCCGACGGTTCGCGCGGCGGCTCTGCGCTCCCAGTTTGTTACGTTTTACTTGCACGGTAACGCCAACTTGGCCCAGCAGGCCGAAGCCGTTAAATTTTACCGCACGGAATTGGAAGTATTGTCCTCCTCCTTTGCCAAACTTCCCAAAGGGGACGAACGCTCCGTTTTATTGATTGCCTCCAATAAGCAACACACTAATTATAAGGATGTTTTAAATTGCCATCACGCGTTGTCCGATGCGGCGGCTTTGGGCTTAGTGGGCACAAAAGCCGATGCCCCGGCCTTGATTAATTTTTATAAGCAAGCCGTAAACTCTCCCTTTGAAAAAACCGCGGAAGTAATTGCTGCCCGCGGTTTGTTGCGTCAAGGCGCTTATATCCAGTTACAGGAACTTGCCACCCTTACGGGGGCCAAAGGTCCGTTCTGGCAGAATTTAACCGCTGTGGCGCAAGAAAAAGGTTTGCCCGTTCAAATTACCGCTGTAACCGGTGAAGCCGCTCCTGCGTCCTCCGATATGGCCCGCTTCTTGAAATTGGGCTGCCCGCAAAACGTTTTAAATGCTGATATTTCCCGCCAGGCCACCCGCGATTGGTTGGAATTAGGCACCGCTCCGGCCGCCGAGCCTGTTGCCCCGGCGACGAAAGCGCAGCCTGCTGCTTCTCCCAAAGTGGAAATGCCGAAAGTGCAGTTGCCGGGAGCGGATTTGGCCTTATCTCCCACGGCTGTACCGACCGCCGGCGAAGCCGTAGTCGAGACCGCCGCGGTACCCGCTGAAACGAAGAGCACGGTGGAATTTTTTGGACGCTCCGAAAATGATAATTCTGGTGTAATGTACAGCGGTGTGCCCGTTTTTGCTATTGGAAAACTCTTTAAGAAAGGTGCGGCTTGGCTCAAAAACCGTTTTAGCAAAAAGGCTCCGGAACCCATTTATCACGAGCCGGGCTTGCACGATGCCACGCAAATTAGCGAGGTTTATTCCAATCTCCGCTCGCCCGAAGCCCCGGCCTCTGCTGATGAATTAATGGGAGCCGGCGAAGAAGGCCCGGTCCCGGTGTCGGAAAAAGGCTTTAAATTAACCCGCGTGGACGAAAACGGCATTGAACGCATTTTGCCCGTCAATTTGGAAATCAGCAACCGCTTCCGCGTAAAGGGTTACAACCGCGTGGCTTTTGCCTTAACCCCTAATTTTAAACACGGCTATGTGGCTGAACTGCGCAACCAAACCCAGCCGCCCTTGCGTATGGCGCACTTCTATATGCGCTTACAAGCGGACCAGGTGGGTTCTTTGGTTGATTTGGTGCGTGCCGCCGGGATGACCAAATTTAGTTTGAAACTGGAAAACCGCCCGGATGTGGTGTACCAAGCCGCTACCCAACAGGTAACTGATGCTGCCACAGGTGCTCTTTTGCCCTTGGAAGTAACTCTGCCGGAAAAAAGCGTAGCCCACGGCGAAAAAGTTGTGTTGTTGCCGGAAGGCAACTTGGCTTTACAAGGCGCGGATGGAAAAATTCACCACTTGTCCCGCTTTTATGTGCGCTTACCTAAAAACCAAATCGGCAAGTTTGTGGAAATTTTACGCCACAGCCCGACCAAATTTAATGTGTCTGTACATCCTACCCAAAACCGTGCGGACTTAATCGTGCGGGATGCTTCCTTGACGAACGTCAGTTTGGGTAAAACGATGGGTCCGGTGGTAAACGGTGCGCTTGGTATTGACGTAAGTGCCGCCAACGGTATGATGTTCGGTATCAACTATGTATTGCCCGGGTTGGCCTCTTTGTTGACCCCTGTACTTAAAAAATATGGCGAAAAGAACTTAATGGTTGTTTCTTTGGCTATGTCCACTGCTGCCGGCGCCTTGGCTACGGCTGGCGGATTCTACGGATTTGTAGAGGGTATGGCATTAAGCCCGGTACAGAAAGGTTTGTTCATTACCGCCTTATTCTTAATGAGCGGTTCCAGTATTTTGAAACAGTTGGTTTCCAACTTGCTTATCCGGGCCAACCGTGGGGAAGTAATTTTGAACGCGGCTAAGGATGCTTTAAAAACCGCCGAAACGGAAATGTCCGTTGCGGAAAAACAAGGTTTTGCAAAACTGGGCGAACGCGTAAAGGAATTTTTTACCAAAAAATCCGAGGTCAGTTTGAAAGATATCGTACTGTACAATTTAAGTTTCGTGTACAAAAACGTAGGTACGCTTGCTTTCTTGGCCTCTCCGTATTTGATTAATCACGGTATCCAACTGGCGACCGGGGTGGATTTGGGTCTGGACTATTCTATCAGTTTCCCGATATATGCCGGTTACAGCGGTTGGGTGGCCTGGAAAGTCTGGCGTGCTAAACTGCGCGATGCGTATTCCGCCAAAAACTTGGAACAGAGCCAAAAAATGTTGCAAGGTACGCTGGATGCGGGGGCCAAAGTATTGGCCGAAGCAAAAGGAGAAGTGCCGTCCTTGGTTATTGACGAAGTGGCACGCGGATTTAAAGATTCGTTAGATGCGTGGGTGTTTGCCAACGTGAAAATGGATTCTTCCAAGAAAGCCAGCGATTTGTATAAAGGTGCTAAGGCGGAATTGTTCGCCGGATTGGAAAAACAATTAGCCGAACAATATAAGGTCCCGGCCGACCGCCTGAACGACTTGGTCCACAAGGTTAAACACTCTGTGGCGGTACAGGAAAACACGCTTGGTAATATGGGCAAAATGTTAAAAGCCCCGGGTGTGGCGGCGTTGGCCTCGGCAATGACGTTGGCTACGATTCACGAGTTCGTCATTTCCAGTTCGTTTGCTACTTCTATGAAATCGCTTATCAGCCAAGGCGAATTTGCAAACTTCCTGATTGCCTGTTCGCTCTACTTGCCGTTTATCGTAGGCCGCTTGGGCGGTAACGTGGTAAGCCGCCGTATTAGCCCCGATACCATGTACATCCTTTGCTCTTCCTTGTCTGCCTTGGGTACAGGTATGATGGCTACCGCGGGCGACAGTGTGACGCAAACGATTGCGGGTGCGGCCGTAGCCAGTTTGGGCGTGGGTAACTTCTTTACTCAAATGTACGACTACATTATGAACCGCTACCCCAAACAGAACCGCGAACTGTCCTCTATTTTGGCTTTAACAATGGCCGTAGGCGGTTTGGGGGCTATCCCGGCGGGGTACTTGGCTTCTATGAGCGGTGCTGGTGTTCCGATGGATTTGTTATATGCGGGTACGATGTTAGGAGCCAGTTTGCTTTTAACACCCGGTATGATGAGCAACTCCTCGTTAGTAAAGGGCGTGAAATACGAAGCCGGCCGCTTGTGGAAGAAGGTAAAAGGCGTATTTAAACGCGATAAAGGGGCCACTCCTACGAATTTGGATAACGCGGCTCCTGCCAACTAATAAGGTAAATTTTAGAACAACGCCCCGGGTATTTTTAGTGCCCGGGGCTTTTAATTTTATATCTATACTAAATTATCACCCTTGTCCTTTTGTTGTTATCCCGGAAGGTTTTTATCCGACTGTTGTCGTTGCCTTTGTGTTAATTTGCAACATTAAAAAGAGTGTTGTCCAATTAATCAACTGGGCGCGGAAAGCCTGCCGCCCGCAAGATGTTGCTCTTTGGGCAAGAAAAGAGCGACCCTGCAAACAGAGTCGCCCGATTATTCAGTAGAGTGCGGAAAATCTGCCGCCCGCAAGATGTTGTGCTTTGGGCAAGAAAAGAGCGACCCTGCAAACAGAGTCGCTCAATTATTCAATAGAGTGCGGAAAATCTGCCGCCCGCAGGGCTATTCCAGGAAATGCTGGCGTCCGCTGACAATAGACTCGGCACGCATTAGGGAAATATCAATATTTTTGCAAATATGGTCTTTGCCTAATCGTTTGATGAACCCGTATTTCTCCAAGGTTTTTAACACAGGTTTTTGGACGTGCGAGAGAATCAGTTGCACGCCATCTTTTTGGCAACTGTTAAAGATACTTTCCAACGCGTGAAAACCGGTGGCATCCATCGCGGGTACGCTACGCATACGCAAGATAAGCACCTTGCACTCTTTGTGATTTTCTAAGGAATCTACAAATACATTTGCCGCCCCGAAGAAGAACGGACCGTTGATTTCGTACACGCTTACGTTGTGCGTAATAATTTTGGTATCAATATCGTCCTTTTGGTGAACTTCATCAAAAATATCATCATCCATATTCTTGATTTGATATACGTCGCTCATCCGCTTCATAAAAAGTACCGCCGCCAAAACGAGGCCGAACTCAATGGCTACCACCAAATCGGCCGCCACGGTCAAACCGAAGGTAACGAGCAAAATGGCCACATCGCTTGCCGGGGCCTTGAATAAAGCGCGGAAGGCCCGCCAACCGCTCATACGGTAGGCCACCATAAACAAAATGGCGGCCAAAGAGGTCATCGGAATCAGCCCGATATATTGCATTAAGCAAAGCATCATAACCAGCAGGAAAATAGCGTGCGCCATACCGGCAACAGGCGTGCGCCCGCCGTTTTCAATGTTGGTGGCCGTTCGGGCAATCGCACCCGTGGCAGGTAAGCCGCCGAATAAAGCCGCCGCCACATTGGCGGCTCCCGTGGCAATCAGTTCCATATTGGAGCGGTGCTTTTTGCCAATCATACCATCCGCCACAACGGCAGAAAGCAAACTTTCAATCCCGGCCAAAAAAGCAATCGTCAAAGAGGCGGGCAGCAGTTTTTTAATGGTAGCCAGCGTAATTTCGCCCGGCATATGGGGCCAAACCAAGGTGCTGTCCACCGAGCCGAAAGTGGAGGTAATCGTCGCCACGTCTAAATGTGCAAACTTTACCGCCAAAGTAGTAATGATAAGGGCTACCAGAGAGCCGGGCAACGCCTTCCACTTTTTAGGCCAAAAAATGATAATAGCCAAGGTTAAAAGGCCGACAGCCAAGGTTTCCCAATTCACCGCGGATAAATGGTGAAAATACAGATTCCATTTGGCAAAAAAGTCGCTGGGGATATCGGTCAAATGAAGGCCCAAAAAATCATTAATTTGCGTGGAAAAAAGCACCACGGCAATACCGCTGGTAAACCCGGTGGTTACGGGGTAAGGAATAAATTTGATGAACGCACCGAATTTAAAAAGGCCCATTAACATCAAAAAAATGCCCGCCATTAGAGTAGCGGTTAAAAGACCGGAAAGCCCAAACTCTTGGATGATACCATAGACAATAACCACAAAGGCGCCCGTCGGCCCTCCGATTTGCACGCGGGAGCCGCCCAGGAGGGAGATTAAAAACCCGGCTACAATAGCGGTTAAAAGGCCCTTTTCGGGAGTAACGCCGGAGGCGATAGCCAAAGCAATAGACAAAGGCAGGGCCACGCAAGCCACTACCAGCCCGGACGTAATATCTTTGCACATACGTTTGGGGGTAAATTCTTCGGGGTGGTTGCGCCAAAGCGTAACCAATTTAGGGAGTAAGTTCATAATAGTTTAACGGTTAAATAATCTGCGGAGCAGTTTGTCGTAATGCGGTTGCGGAATTTGCATACCGGGGGTGGTAATGCGGCCGGCGCGCGGGCCGTGGTAATCGGACCCGGCAGTAGCCAAAAGGCCGTATTTGCGGGTAATAGCCAGCAGGTCTTGTTTCATTGTAAAGGTGTGGGCCGGATAAAATACCTCTACGCCTTCCAAGCCGGCTTCGGTCCAAGCCGGGAAGTTCCAATGCTCAGACACAATACCCGGATGAGCAATCACAGGCATACCTCCTGCGCGCTTGATGTGTTGTATAGCCTCAATGGCAGTTACCCCGGCAGACGGCACATAGCCGGGTTGTCCGGGCACTAAATAGCGGCGGAAGCCCTCTTGTCGGTTGGGAACAATGCCCTTGGCTTTTAGTGCATCGGCCACGTGTGCGCGGGAAACGGTGTTAGGGGCGCGGGAAAAAACTTCTTCTTCCGTAATGTCCACCCCGGCAGTAATTAATTGTTGGATGATTTTGCGGATACGTTCCCGGCGGTTTTGGCGGTTTTGTGCCAAAAAGGCTTGAAATTCCGCATTTTCCAAGTCAATATTATAGCCGGTAAAATGCAAGTGGTCGTGTTCCCGGGTGCTGATTTCCACACCGGCGGTAAAGAAAATGCGGTGTTCTTCGCACACTTTTTGAGCGCGGAGCACTCCGTCGGTTGTGTCGTGGTCGGTCAGCGCATAAACGGAAACCCCGGCTTTTAAAGCAGCGTGAACCACTTCTTCCGGGGTACAAGTTCCGTCCGAAAAATCGGAGTGTGTATGCAAATCTATCTTCGGCATTAAACGCGTTCCACCGCGGTTACTCCGGGGACGATTTCTTTAATTTTGCGTTCCACAACGGCTTGCAGCGTCATTTGGGCGTGCGGGCAACTGCCGCAACGGCCGTGTAAGCCTACGGTAACAATACCGGTTTTTTCATCTACACTAATCAGTTGGATATCGCCTCCGTCGGCCTGCAAAATGGGGCGGATATCGTCAATTACTTGTTGGACTTGTTCTTTCATAATATTCTCCAAAGGTTTATTTATCTTCTTTATTATATCTTTTTTGGAGGCTGCCCCGGTAAGAAAAAACTTGCAAAGTTTCGGGCAGTATTGCTATACTCTTTGTGTAGAGATTTTTTAGTTCGCCCTTTATAGGAGAAAGAAGAAATATGAAAAAAATTATTGCTTTGGCTATGCTCGTGCTTTTTGTGAGCGCTCCTGTTTTCGCCCAAAAGTATGCCAGCATCAATGCTAAAAGAGCCAACATCCGCACCTGCGCGGGTACGAAATGCGCTTTGAAATGGCACGCGTGGAGATACACCCCTGTCATTATGGTAAAAACCAACGAAGATAAAAGTTGGGTTCTTATTAAGGATTTTGAAGGTTACAGCGGTTGGATCAGAGCCGATTTGTTAAGCCCGAAAGGCGGTATGTCCGCTAAGGTGGATTTAAACGTCCGCAAGGACCCCTCCGCCTCGGCCGATATCGTTTGCACGGTAGCCAAAGGTTATCCTTTTAAATACTTGGCTAAAAAAGGCAAATGGATTCAAGTGTCCGATGAACCCGAAAAGGCCAAAGACGGCGTTTGCAAAGGTTGGGTATATAACGCTAACCTGTGGGGTTTCTTTAAACAATAAGTTGAATTTGCCCGAACATAAGAAAAGGCCCTTTTGATAAGGGCCTTTTCTTATCCGGCGGGGAAAACACCCCTTGTCAAAAGGCAAAGTAAAGGGTAAAATATAAGTATGAAAAAGATTTTTATTACGGCTGCGGCCGCCAGTTTGGTTGCTTGCGCTTTCTGCCTGGCGCGAACCGTCAGCGAAGGGCGTTTTAATATCTCGGGTACGGTTACCGTGCCGGAGCGCTTGGCGTCTATGGCGCAGGCGGATAATAATTCCTGCGCGATTATCGTGAAGAACGAGGCGGATGTGCCCGTAGCCATTAAGCGCGTAGTAAACCCGAAGTTCCCGCTTGCGTTTACTATGGGAGAAGAAGATTTATTAGCCGCTAATTTGGACGGTAATTTAAAGTTGGAAGTCCAAATTAACAACCACGGGCAGTTGGGTGTGGTAAAACAAGGGGATATTTTTGGCTCGGCAGACGGTGCCATTAAGCCCAATGCAAAAAATGTAACGGTTGCGGCAGATAAAACCTTGGGTCGCGTCCAGTTGGCCCGTAACGTAAAGGGAAATTTTTTCCGTACGGCAGCCCGCTAACTTTAAAAACTAATATCAACCCGGGGCCAAAACCGTCCCGGGTTTATTTTTTCTTTTTCGGCGGAAAAGGGCTTGACTATGCGCCCTATATATAGCAAAATACAAGTAGTACTGTTTTAGGGGGAAAAATGAGACGCAGTTTATTTCTTTTAGCCACGCTTGCTATGTCGTCTGCGCTGTATGCGCAGCAGGATGCCAACGGCTACAACCGCGAAAAAGTATTGGATATTTTTGCCCAATATAATCCTGTTGTATTGGAAAATGCCAAAAATAATGCAGATTACAATGCCGTGTTGGAAAATCTGGCCGTTTCTTACCAGGCGCCCGATACGGAGGAAGCCCGCTTTGAATTGATTTCCGTAGCGCGTAATTTTGATAATTCTATCCGTTTGCATATGCTTTCCGAACAATATGAGGAAACTTTGTTCCTCTCGGCTGTAAACGGGGTAGATTCCGCCGCAACGGATAAATATTTTACCCGCCAAGTGTCGGATGTGTTGGCCCGCGTGTGGGCGGTTACGGTCAACCTGCGCGAGGAACAGGCCAAAGAATATAAGCGTCAGTTGTCCCAAGTAAAAAAGGATAAAACCCTTTCTCCCGCGGACCGCTCGGCTAAAATTGCGGCTTTAAAGGCCAAAATTAAGGCGGTAAAGGCCGAAATCAAATCGCTTAAAAAGGACTCCGGCGAACAAATTTCCGCTTCCGCCCAAGCGTATATACAGCAGGCGCAAGTCCGCGTGCAAACAAGGCTGGCCGCACTATCGGTTTCGGCAGAAGAAACCTCTTCTTTACAGACGGAACAAGCCTCCAATCTGCAAGTAAAAACCAACCATAAAAAGCCTGTCGCCAAATAACAGTTTCCGTACCTGCTCTTTTGCGGGATAATGTTGTCTTGCTATACTATTTTTAAAGAAAGGAAACTTGTAATATGATTAGAACTGTAATTGATAAAATTTTTGGAACCAAAAGCGAACGCGACCTTAAAAAAATTCAACACTATGTAGATGATGCTAACAAATTCACCGCTGAATTTGAACATTTAACCGACGAACAATTAAAAGCCAAAACCCAAGAGTTTAAGGACCGCTTGGCCCAGGGCGAAACTTTGGACCAACTGTTGCCCGAGGCTTTTGCCGTGGTGCGCTTGGCTGCCCAAAGAGTAATTGGCCTGCGTCCGTATGATGTGCAAATGTTGGGCGGTATTGTATTGCACCAAGGCAAAATTGCCGAAATGGGCACCGGGGAAGGTAAAACCTTGGTAGCCGTGTTGCCCTCTTATTTAAACGCGCTTACCGGAAAAGGGGTGCACGTGGTAACGGTTAACGACTATTTGGCACGCCGCGACCGCCAATGGATGGGGCCTATTCACGAATTTTTGGGTCTTACCGTGGGCTATATCAACCACGATATGGATAATGCCAGCCGCCGCGAAATGTACGCCAAGGACATTACTTATGTAACCAATAACGAATTGGGGTTTGATTATCTGCGTGACAATATGGTAATTAGCCGGGAGGACCGTGTCCTGCGCCCGCTGAACTATTGTATTGTGGACGAGGTGGACTCCATTTTGATTGACGAAGCCCGCACCCCGCTTATCATTTCCGGTCCGTCCGAACAAAGCACCGATAAATATTATATCGTCAACCGCTTAATTCCGTCCTTAAAAATCCGTATGATTACGGAAAAGGACGAAGTTAAAGCCAAGTATGAGGGTGTTAACTTGGACGAGGGCGTGGATGCTATTATTGACGAAAAGGCCCACACCGCTACGTTGACCGATACGGGTATCGCCAAAGCAGAAAAATTTTTAAATGTGTCCAACCTGTATAATGATGTGGAGTCCGAGTGGGTTCACCACATTAACCAAGCCCTACGTGCGCACCACTTGTACGAACGCGATGTAGATTATGTGGTCAAAGACGGTGAGGTTATTATTGTAGATGAATTTACGGGCCGCTTAATGCCGGGCCGCCGGTGGAGCGATGGCTTGCACCAAGCGGTAGAAGCCAAAGAAGGCCTGCAAATTAAAGAAGAAAACCAGACCTTGGCTACCATTACGTTCCAGAATTTCTTTAAACTCTACAAAAAACTTTCCGGTATGACGGGTACCGCAATGACGGAAGCCAACGAGTTCTGGCAGATTTACAAGTTGGACGTGGTGGAAATCCGCCCGAACCGTCCTTCTAAACGCATTGACTACCCCGATTTGGTGTATTTGACGGAGCGCGAAAAGTTTAATGCCATTGTGGACGAGGTGGAAGATTTGTGGAAGAAGGGCGCCCCGGTGCTGGTGGGTACGCGCTCTATTGAAAAATCCGAAAAGTTGAGCCATATGCTCCGCGCCAAAGGGATTCCGCACCAAGTATTAAATGCCAAATATCACGAAATGGAAGCCCAAATCATCAGCCAGGCAGGGCGCAAAGGGGCGGTAACGATTGCTACCAATATGGCGGGCCGCGGTACGGATATTGTTTTGGGCGGGAACCCGGCCAGTAAGCAGGAACAAGACGAAGTGGTGGCATTGGGCGGCTTGCACGTTATCGGCAGTGAACGCCACGAATCGCGCCGCATTGATAACCAGTTACGCGGCCGCTGTGCCCGCCAGGGGGACCCGGGCTGCTCCCGCTTTTATATTTCGCTTGATGACGAATTGATGCGCTTATTCGCCAACACCACCAAAATTGCTTCCGTACTCAGCACAATGGGTATGAAAGAGGGCGAAGCCATTGAATCGCGCCTGATGACGCGTCAAATTGAAGGGGCGCAGCGTATGGTGGAAGGCCGCAACTTTGATATCCGCAAGCAACTGTTGGATTACGATAAAGTAATGAACCAACAGCGCACCGCCATTTACGGTTTAAGAAACGCTATTTTAGACGGCGCGGATATGACCGATAAAACAATGCAGATGATGGAAGAAATTGTAGATGAATTGGTTGAACAATACTACAATTATTCCCACCCGCAGCGCTGTGATTTTGAAGCGTTAAACGTCGGTTTGCGCAATTTCTTCCCCGGCGAATTCCACTTTACTGCCGAAAATGTCGGGCGCAAATCGCACGACCAGTTGGTAGATGAAATTATGGCACAGGTGAAGGATTTGTATCACGCCCGCGTGCTGTACTTTGCCGAACAAGGCATTAACTTTGCGGAAATTGAAAGGATGCTTTTACTGCAAATTATTGATAATGCCTGGAAGCAAAACCTGTACGAATTGGACCAGTTGCAAAACAGCGTTAGTTTGCGCGGATACGCCCAAAAGGACCCGCTGATTGAATATCAAAAGGAATCCTATAAATTGTATTCCGCTATGTTAAACCGCGTGCGCGACTTAATGGTCAGTTATATCTTCCGCTTGCAACTGCCTCCCCGCCGGACCCCGGCCCAACAGGCGCAGGCTTCTGCCGCCGCCAATCAGACGGAGCAAACGCCCAAACATATCGGGCGCAACGACCCGTGCCCGTGCGGAAGCGGTAAAAAATACAAAAAATGCTGTGGAGCCAATTTATGAAATATAAGATAAAAGAATTGCTTTTGCTTTGCTGTGCCGTAGGCGTGCTTGCACTCTTACCGTTATTATACAGCAAGGATATGCCCATAGAGGTTAATGTCCCGGCGCTTAATTCTAAGGAAATGGACGTTAAGGCTGAGGAACAGCACCGGGAAGCCGCCGCTGCCGCCGTCAAGGCGCAGGTGCGCCGGATGTACCGCTGCCAAACCGACGAGGATTGTATTATTGTAGATAAGGACCCGTGCGGCTGTTTGGTGGGGCCTTCGGGCGTAACGGCTATTAACGCCGAGTACACCTTGGACTTTAATAAAATGCAATCCAATCTGGTGGCTAAGGCCTGTCCGGACAGAGCCCCCTCCACAGAGAGAGAGTGCAGCCCGGATGCACAAGCCGTATGTGTGGAAAATGTGTGTAAGATACGGTTTTAAGGGATATGCGGGAGTTTAGGGAAACTATTTCACAACAAGACGCCCAGGCGGAGAAATCTTCCGCCTGGGTGCGTGTTAAAACGGTGTTCTGTGGCGCGGCTCGGTTCGTGTTTTTGCTCGCCTGTTTGTTGGGTACGGCTTGGCTGATGTACCAAAGTTATCCCAACAAATCTCAGCATTTTCTGGCTTGGTTTGCTCTGGCACCGTTTATTTGGGGAGTGGCTAAAATTAAGGGATTTTGGTCCTCCTTTTTTTATGGTTGGCTGACGGCCCTTTTGTTTAACGCGGGGATTTTGTATTGGATTTATTACACCTGTTTGCACGGGGGCGGACTTTCTCAGGGGTTATCGGTGGCGGCTTGGTTGGGGTTAAGCGGCCTTTTGGCAGTGCAATTTGGCATTTTGGGCGGAGCCTGTTACTTTTTAAAACGCACCGGGGGCTTTTTCCCGGTACTAGTGGCTTGCGGGGTAGTGGCTTTGGAGTGGCTACATCAGACGGTGGCCTTTTACTTTTTAGGTTTTCCGTGGATTATGTTGGGTTATACCCAATGGAACGCGCCGGAAATTCTGCAAATGGCTTCTTTTACGGGCGTATATGGTGTTAGTTTTGTGGTGTCCTTTGCGGGAGCCTCTATCGGGTGGGCGTTTGCCGAGCCTGGCGTAAAAAAGGGTGTACTCCATATGTTGGCGGCGGCCTTGGTGTTTGCCTGTGTGTATGGTTACGGACATAAGGTGTTGCCCGCTAAACCGCTTGGCGAAATGCGCCAGCCGCTTTTAAGTTTAAACACCGCTCTTATTCAACCCAATATAGACCAGTACAAAAAATGGAGTCCCGAATACGAGGCTGAAATCACCGATACCCTGGAACAGTTGGGGAAAAAATTGGAAGGCAAAAATTTAATGCTCGCCGTCTGGCCGGAAAGTGCCGTGCCCGGTGCGCTGGCCGAGGAAAAATATACCCGCTTGTTTGAAGATATTGCCGCCCGCTCCGGCGCGTACCAGTTTATCGGCTCTAATGTAGAGCACGAAACAAATCAATATGTGGGGGCTTATTTGCTCCCGCCCAATGCGGCAGAGTGGCAGAATTACCGCAAAATAAAACTCGTGCCGTTTGGGGAATATATCCCGCTGGAAAACCTTGTCCGTTCGGCTTTTAACAATGTGGAAGTATTGGGGGAACTGGGGACGTTTACGCCTGGCCCGCACGAACAAAAGCCGTTGGATGTTGCCGGGGTGTCCGTGGGGGAAACGATTTGCTACGAAAGCATTTTTCCGCAGTTGTGGCTATCCCAAAACCGCCAAGGGGCAAAATTTTTTGTGAACATAACAAATGATGCTTGGTTTTTTAAAACAGCCGCGCCGTATCAGCATTTAGCCGTAAATGTGCTGCGCGCTGTGGAAACAGGCCGCCCGGTGCTCCGCGCCGCCAACACGGGTTTTTCGGCTTATATTGACCCGTTTGGACGCATTGAAAAACAGTCGGGTTTGTTTACGCAGGAAATTTTAACGGCCTCCGTACCGCTTGCGGTAGGGGACAGACAAAACTTTTATACGCAGTTTGGCGACTGGTTTGCCTGGCTGTGCGCGGCGCTGTTCTTTACGCTGCTGATTTCAACAATGGTTTTCGCTTATGAATAATATTGAATTTAAAGATGTGGAACAAATATTGGACAATCTTTCCGCCCGGGTGGACAAGATAGAATCCATAGATGATATCCCCGGCAAAAAACAGGAACTGGCCGCCTTGCAGGCGCAGTCGGCGGACCCGGCCTTTTGGAACGATACCAAAAAGGCCAAGGACGTTAGCCGCCAAATTGATTTATTAAAAACTTCTATTGACACCTTTTACGCACTCCATAAAAAAATGGAGGACGGCAAAACCTGGTTTGACCTGTGTAAAGAAATGCAGGACCAAAACGAACTGGCCGCTTTGGCGGTTTCGTTGCAGGAAACTGAAAAACAGGTGGCTAAAAAAGAGGGCGAAATCCGCCTGTCTGACCCGAACGATAAACTCAATGCCATTTTGACAATTCACGCCGGGGCAGGTGGTACGGAATCGTGCGATTGGGCGCAAATGCTGGTGCGTATGTACACGCGCTGGGCGGAACAGCACGGTTTTAAATTTTCCGTTTTGGATGCGCAACCCGGCGACGAAGCCGGCATCAAAACACTTTCCGCTATGGTGGAAGGCCCCTTTGCGTACGGTTATTTAAAAGGGGAAAACGGCGTACACCGCTTGGTGCGCGTGTCTCCCTTTGACGCTAATGCCCGCCGCCATACTTCTTTTGCTTCGTGTGATGTCCTGCCGGATATTGACGAGGATATTAATATTGAAATTCCGGAAAAGGATATCCAGTTGGAAACCTCCCGCGCGGGCGGCCACGGCGGACAAAACGTAAACAAGGTAGAGTCTGCGGTGCGCCTTTTGCATATTCCTACCGGCATTGTAGTTTCCTGCCGTATTGAGCGCAGCCAGTTGCAAAACCGCCAAACGGCTATGAAAATGCTCAAAGCCAAACTCTACGAAATGGAAATGGATAAAAAACGCGGAGAAGCCGAAAAACGCTACGGCCAAAAAGGCGAAATTGCTTGGGGCCACCAAATCCGTTCGTATGTGTTTATGCCATACCAGTTGGTGAAGGACTTGCGCAGCGGGTATGAAACCTCCCAAATCAACGCAGTAATGGACGGCGATTTGGACCCGTTTATTTTTGCCTTTTTAAACCACGAAGCCGAAAATAAAAAATAATGACGACTGGCCTTTACATACATATCCCGTTCTGCAAACAAAAATGCAATTATTGCGATTTTGCCTCCTTTGCCGGACGGGAAAATTTAATTTCTGCTTATTTGGAAGCCTTGGATAAATCTGCCTCCGTATCTCCCGCGCGAAAATACACTACGTTGTATGTCGGCGGGGGAACACCCAGTTTGCTCTCTGCCGGTCAGTTGGACGGTTTGTGTGGCCTAATTGCCCGCCACTTTGGCCCGGTTTCCCATTTTGAAGAAAGCACCATAGAGGCCAACCCGGAAAGTTTAACCGCGGAAAAGTTGTCCGTGTTAAAGCGTGCGGGGTTTAGCCGTATCAGTATGGGGCTACAATGTTTTAACGACACGGAACTGAAAACCTTGGGGCGCGTGCATACCGTACAAACTTTTTTGTCGGCTTATCGGGCCGCGCGCCAAGCCGGATTTGATAATATTAACGTAGATTTAATAGCCGGTGTGCCGGGGCAAAAATTGCAAAGTTTTTTGGACGGGTTAAAAAAATTAACTGCCTTGCGCCCGGAGCATTTATCCGTTTACGGTTTGCAAATAGAAGAGGGCACCCCCTTTTTTGAACGAGGAATCGTGTGCGACCAAATGTTAATGCGCCGTATGCTGGAAGAAACACACGTCTATTTACAAGAAGCGGGATATCATCATTACGAAATTTCCAACTTTGCCTTGCCCGGTCGGGAAGCCAAGCATAACACCTCTTATTGGCACAACTGCGAATACTTGGGGCTAGGCAGCGGGGCCGCCAGTTATTTAGGCGGAGTGCGCAGCCAAAATACGGACAATATTACCGATTTTATTGCCCGAATAAACACAGGCCAAAGCCCGGTGGTATATCGTGAAAAATTGGAAGGCAAGGAACACGAAGGCGAAAATTTGATGCTGGGTCTGCGGCTGCTGGACGGCATAGAACTGACGCCTCTGCAAGAGCAACTTTTTGGCAAAGAAATTGAAAAACATATCCAAAACGGCCTTTTGGAGCGGGCAGAAAAAAAGGTAAAATTAACCATAGAGGGGCTGTTTTTAGCCAATGAAGTTTTTTATAGTTTTGTGGCCCCGTTTGACGAATGAAGATTACTCCCATACAAACCGATATTTTTAAAGAATCTGCGGATTTGCCCGCCTTTGTTGTGCATCATATTCCATCGGCGGCAGATAAAACGGTGCTGACCGTTTCCTCCAAACTCGTTTGTTTGTGGAAGGGTCTTTCCGTGCCGTACGAAAGCCGGGAACAGAAAGAAAAATTAATCCGGCAGGAAAGTGATGCGGCTCTAAAAACGCCGCTTGCGTGGCTGACCATAAAGAGCGGTATGATTATGACTAATGCCGGAATTGATGAGTCCAACGCAGACGGAAAACTGTTGCTTTTGCCGCGTGATTTGTATGCTTGTGCGGACGAACTGCGCGCAGCATTAAAAAAAGCGTGGAACGTGCAGCATTTGGGCGTGATTATTACAGACAGTATGATTTTGCCCTTGCGGGCGGGGGTTATCGGCGCGGCCGTATCATACAGCGGGTTTAAGGGTGTAAAAGATTTACGCGGAAAGCCCGATATTTTTGGTAAAAAGTTAGACGTTACACTGGTAAATATGGCTGATTCCTTGGCGGCGGCTTGTGCGCTGACGATGGGCGAGGCCGACGAGCGGCGTCCCTTGTGCGTGGTGGAGCAGGCTCCTGTGGAATTTGTGGACCAAACAGCCCCGCAGGAAATAAAATACCCGATAGAAAACGATTTGTTTACACCGCTTTTTAAAGCGGCGAAACTAATAAAATAAGGAGAAACAATGATTAAGAATATGCTAGGCGAATTTAAAAAATTCGTAATGCGCGGCAACGTGATTGATATGGCTGTCGGTATCATCATTGGCGGCGCGTTTACCAAAATTGTCAACTCTATGGTGGCTGATGTGATGATGCCGCCTTTGGGGCTTTTAATGGGCAAGGTAGATTTTTCCAACTGGTTTATCGTCATTAAAGACGGTGCCCAAGTGCCTGCTCCGTACGCCTCTTTGTCTGCGGCCCAAGCCGCCGGGGCGACCACGCTTAATGTGGGTAACTTTTTAAACGCGGTAATCAGTTTCTTGATTGTGGCCTTTTGTATTTTCCTGCTGATTAAACTGATTAACAAATTGGATAATTTGAAAAAGACGGAAGAACCGGCTGCCGCTCCCGCCACCAAAAAGTGTCCGTTCTGCTGCTCGGAAATTCCGCTGGAAGCCACCCGCTGCCCGCATTGTACTTCCGAAATCAAATAACATCTGTTTGACTCTTTGTTTTTACCGCCCCGGTTTTCGCTGGGGCTTTTTGTTGTTATTAAAATGGAGAACAGGCTAAACTGCCGCCCGCAGGGTGCCGCCTGATTGGCAAGAGCGGAAATTCAGGGTGACGGAAAAAATGTTGTTTTTGCTGTTTACTGTTCAAGGGTTGTGTTTATTTTTTCTTTTTGTTAAAATTTAGATATTGAAGAACGGATACACTCCATATGTGCCTTCCGTAAAAAAATACATATAAATGACTGTTTTAAGCCTTTAAAAGAGGGTTAAAAATGAAAAAAATCACACTTATCTCCGCCTGTATGCTGTTATTTACATCCGTCAGTGCGGAACAGATGCAGTTTGTAACCACAATGTCAGCCCCGGTGGGTAACTTTGCCCGCTTGGACGCGGCAGATCCTACACACGTTACGCGTGTGGGGAAAGATGGGGATAGTAGCAGTGGGTATCTTAACTTTTGTAATACGCGCTCTGGCGTAGGGGATATTATCATCAAAGGGGCGGGTGCGTATTTAAAACAAATAGATATCCAAAACGGAACAACGTTGGGTAGCACCAATACACCCGAATACCGTTTAGGAGAAAACCTGAGCATTGAAAACGGCGGGACGGTAACGGCAGGGCGCATTATGGCGATTTAAAGATACGAATTTCCATAAGAGTAACGTAACAAACGCCATTTACGGGAACGACATATCCGTAATGGGTGGAAAAGCGGACAATATGGAGATTTCCGGCACCGCCAAGATTAATAAGAGCGCGCAAAACGCGGCGAACTTGGGGCAGGAACTGTGGTGGGATAACCGCTATCAAAACGACTATGATTCGGCGGGCAGTAAAAAGGAAAATGGCAAAACCTATACCTCATTTTTGCTTAAAAGCAAAACGGCCGGGTGCGACAATTCCGGCGAGTCTGCTTGCGTGAATAGCAAAGGTTCTTGGGATAGTTCTTCCTGTGAGTGTACTTGTCCCAGCAAGATGGTTCTCCAAAACGGGGTTTGTTTAGGTACGTTTAAACCAGAAGTAATTAATGTCGGAGTGTTGGTAAATTGCCACTATTGTCCTGGTGATTTCGACGGAAGAAAAAAGTGCGGTACGGCTGGGGCCAACCCAAATCATTGCTATCATGGGTGGGATTTTAATGCCTCGCAAGGGTGTTGTACAGCCTGTACTGGTATACGTATCAATTCTTTTGAGTTTTATAAAGGGGGATATTTGGAACTGTCTCCTAAAGCTGACACGGCGGCTGCGCGGTATTTGTGGTGGAAAAATGGAACTTTGATAGGGGGAAAAATGTATCGGTATTCTGGGGGTTCTATGCCTGATTGTTATGGTTCTGATTATCAATCAATTTGTGATAACAATTGTAAGACAGGAGATTCTTCTTGTTCTTATAAATGTTTGATTTCTATGTCTCATAATGGATGTTCCAACGGAACTTATAATTATTCTGGCGGGGCCTGTGGAAAATCTTGTAACAATGCCTCCGGCACAGGCAAAGTGCTTACTTGCGTAGCCAATAATTAAAAATTAAGTGTAATTTTTACCCCCTCCGCTAAAAACGGAGGGGCTTTTTTAATCTCTCTTGCATAAAATCCCCGTATTTTTTACACTACAAGTATGATTTATTTTGCGCATCGCGGCGCGTCGCAAGAGCGCGTTCAAAATACTTTATCCGCTTTTTCCCGTGCGCGGGAACTCGGCGCCACCCGCTATGAGTTGGATGTGCATTTGTCCAAAGACGGCGCTTTGCTCGTCCACCACGATTATTCTTTACTTTCCACCGCGGGAAAGGATGCCTTGTTGGGAGCATTGGACGTGGCAGACCTTAAAAAATATCCGCTGATAAACCGGCTAACCAAAGAAAGTGTTTTTGTACCGCAGTTGCAAGAGGTTTTGCCTGTGGTGCGCCCTCAACTCTCGTGCCTAAACATTGAACTTAAAAACGATAATAACCGCTACCCCGGGTTGGAAACCGCTGTACTATCGTGTCTGCACCAAGCGGCCCCGGATATTTTGCCAAAAACGCTGTTTTCCAGTTTTGATTATGACACCCTTGTACGGTTGCGCAAATTGGATAAAAACGCGCGTATCGGCCTGTTGACGCGGTTTTTTGACGTTTCCAAGGCCCTTGCGCTGGGGGCGGAAAGCGTGCATATGAATTATACGCGCTTTACCCCGCAAGTTGCCCACGCGTGCCACGAAAACGGCCTGAAAGTTTACTTATATACGGTAAACGACCCACTGCTTGCCACCCGTTTGGCGGAGGCGGGCGCAGACGGCATTTTTACCGATTGCATTGGGCTGTTTGAAACAAATAATACGCTGTAAAATCTAAGCAGGCGGTCGGCCTTTTTCTGCCTAAAAAACCGCCCCGAAAAAACGGGGCGGTTTTTGCATAAGCCTAATTTTAATAATCGTAGCCGTAGGAGTTGCTCGTGTCCTCGGTGGAGGTTTCCGCTGAGCCTTGCATACCGTAATACTCTTCGGGCGTGTAGCGTTTGGGTTTGTTCCACAAGCGTTTTTCCTTTTTGTAGTCCGCCGCGCTGGGTTGGCCCGGAACCTTGGGCTGTTGGCGGTCGTCAAAGAAATAAATGGTTTTATCTTGCTCCGGCCCGACATTAAAGATATATTCGGACTCAATGTTCGGGGCGGTTTCGCGGCGTTCCTTGCCCGCTTCCTGGGATAAATCTTCCATATAATCTTCTTCCGTCAAATAAATTTTACGGTTGTATTTTTCCTTCTTTTTTTGGTTGGTGTTGCACGCCGCCATAAGGCCCGCACACAAAACAAAAATCAGACAAATAGAAAGTTTTTTCATATAGTCTCCTTAAATTTTCCTTTCCCCAGATAGTACAATGTTTTCCAGTAAAACTGCAAGCGTTACCGGGCCGACCCCGCCGGGAACCGGCGAGTAGGATACCCCGCGCGCTTCCAACTGCGCCGGGCTGGCATCTCCGCACAAGCGGCCGTCTGCCCAGTTGGTTGAAATGTCAATGACTACCGCCCCGGGGCGTAGCCAATCTGCCTGCAACAGGCCGGGTTTGCCCGCGGCGGAGCAGACTAAATCAGCATCTTTTAGGGCGCGCGGTAAATCGGTTTTGGTGTGGCAAATTTTTACGGTTGCATTTTTGCAAGTGAGCAAATGCGCCAGCGGTCTGCCCACGGTACTGGAACGCCCAATGATAGCCGCTTCGGCCCCCGCCAAGGGAATTTGATGATATTCCAGCAAGCGGATAACCGCCATAGCCGTACACGGAGCAAAACCCTTTAAGGCTAAAATTTCCGGCCACGTTTTGCACAGAAACAAATTGCCAGCGTTGATGTTGGACATTCCGTCAATATCTTTTTGCGGGGCCAATAAGTCAGCGTAAGGGGTGGCGGCCAAATGCGCGGGAAGCGGACGCGGAATTAAAATCGCATCTACATTTTTATCGGCAGATAAATTTTTAACCAAGGCTAAAAATTCTGCTGCCGGGGTTTGGTTATCCACCTCAAAAACTTTTGTATCTACACCCAATTCTTGGGCGGCGGCGACCTCTTTTTTCAGGTACACATACGCCCCGTAATCTTCGGTGGAGCCAATCGCGCGCAGACATATCGGACGGCCTAATTTTTGGCGCACAACTTCGGCCCTTTGGGGTAAGGGCTGGCGGATTTGAGCGGCTAGGGTGCGTCCTTCTAAAATCATATGTATTATTTTAGCAAATTAGGCGGCTTTGTTCGTGTAAAGTCCTAATATGGAGCAAAAAAACAGGGCGACACTACAAAAAGGTGTCGCCCGAGTAATCGTAAGCGTGCGGCTAATCGGCGGCCTGCACAGGGTGCGCCCCGTAATACTTTTATAAAAAGGAGCAACACCGCAAAAACAGTATTGCTCCACCAATCAAAAGAGCGCGGAAAATCTCCGCGGTCTGGAAGGCCTATTCTTCGTCAATTTTGAGCATAGCCACAAAGGCTTCTTGCGGAATATTCAAACTGCCGATAGACTTCATACGTTTTTTACCTTCCTTCTGTTTTTCCAGCAATTTGCGTTTGCGGGAAATATCGCCGCCGTAACACTTGGCGATAACGTCTTTGCGGAAGGCGGGAATCGTCTCGCGGGCAATCACTTTCCCGTTGATAGCAGCCTGCACGGCAACTTCAAATTGCTGGCGGCCGATAAGTTCTTTTAACTTCGCACACAGCGCACGGCCCATAGTTGCGGCTTTGTCTTTGTGTACCACGACGGAGAGCGCATCTACCGCCGTACCGTGGAGCAGAATTTCCATTAATACCACATCGGAACTGCGGAAGCCGGCAACCTCATAATCAAAGGAGGCGTAGCCCTTGGAAACGGATTTCAACTTATTGTAAAAGTCTATAACCATTTCACCCATTGGCATTTCGTACTTGATGATTACGCGTTGGTTGGACAAATGGTCCATACTCATAAAGGTCCCGCGTTTCTCTTTCAGCAGGGTCATCACTCCGTCCATAAATTCCACCGGGGTAACGATAGTAATGTGGATGACCGGCTCTTTGATATCAATGATATCGCCGTAAGGGGGAAAGTTGGCCGGGTTATCAATGATTTTATAGCCCGGGTCGTCCGGCGCATCCGGCAGGGCAGACAGTTCCTGCGGGTGCGATTTGCGCGGGGTAAACTTAACGTGATACACCACGTTGGGGCTGGTGGCAATCAGGGATAAATTAAATTCGCGTTCCAACCGCTCTTTTACAATTTCAATGTGCAAAATGCCCATAAAGCCCAAGCGGAACCCAAAACCCAAAGCCTTGGAAGTTTCGCTCTGGTAGTGAAAGGACGAGTCGGAAAGATTTAGTTTTTCAAGTGCCTTACGCAGGAGCGGAAAATCCGTTGTTTCCACCGGGAAGATACTGGCAAACACCACAGGCTTGGCGTCGGCATAGCCGGGGAGTGCTTTGTCTGCGGGGCGTTCGGCTAATGTAACGGTATCGCCCACTTTTACCTGGTGTATGTCCTTAATGCCGGCTACCAAATAGCCTACTTCTCCTGCGGAAAGTTCTTTGTCTTTATGCAGTTGCTTGGGCGTCATATAGCCCAGTTCTTCAATTTTATAGGTTGTGCCGGAGGACATAAATTTGATAATTTGGCCCGGCTTGACGGTTCCGTCCACAATGCGCACATACATAATTACACCGCGGAACGGGTCGTAATATGAGTCAAAAATAAGTGCGCGCAAGGGAGCGTTCGGGTCGCCCTGCGGAGCGGGAATATCGGTAATAATACGGTCCAACAGGTGTTCTATCCCCATACCTGTTTTTGCGCTGACGCGCTCGGCTTCAATCGGCTCTTTTAAAATATCCCATAATTGTTCTTCTGATGTGTCCGCGTCGGATTGGGACAAGTCCACCTTGTTCATTACCGGGATAATTTTTAGCCCCAGGCTTTGCGCCAAATGCGCGTGTGCCACGGTTTGCGCTTCCACGCCTTGCGAAGCATCTACCAACAATAAAACTCCCTCACAGGCGCGCAGGGAGCGGGCCACTTCGTAGGAAAAATCTACGTGGCCGGGGGTGTCAATAAGATTTAAAATATAATCTTTGTATAAAATGCGTACCGCTTTTGCTTTAATGGTAATTCCGCGCTCGCGTTCCAAGTCCATACCGTCTAGCAGTTGGGCTTGCATTTTACGCTTCGGCACGGTGCCGGTATCCTCCAAAATGCGGTCGGATAGGGTTGTTTTGCCGTGGTCAATATGGGCCACGATAGAAAAGTTACGAATCTTCATTTTTGTTATTATCAATTAATTGCCGGATTTCAGCCGAACTGCCCATTAACAGGGCGGCTTGGGCCAAATCGGAACAGTTTTCAAAATTTAAATTGCGTATGTTGTTTTTTACGCGCAGATACATACGCGGCGTGACGGAAAGAGCATCTACCCCCAGGCCCAATAATACAGGCAACATACGGGAATCGGCGGCAATTTCTCCGCAGATGCAAACCCGTTTGTTACGTTTGTGGGCGGTTTGGATGATTTGGTTTATCGTACGCGCCACGGCGGGGTGGCAGGGGTCGTACATATGGGCGACTTCCTGGTTCACGCGGTCCACCGCTATTAGATATTGTATCAAGTCATTAGTGCCAATGGAAATAAAATCCAGTTCCCCAATCATTCCATCCAAGGCAATTGCCGCTGCGGGGACCTCAATCATTGCGCCCAAGGCCACTCGGTTTAAAGGTTTTTTGCCTTTGGATTCCAACTCTTTTAATACCTCGTTAAAGGCTTTGCGGACGTGGCGGACCTCCTCTACCGTAGAGACCATTGGAATCATTATTTTTACTTGCGCCGGCACTTCGCAGGCCGTTCGTACAATAGCGCGCAACTGTGTATAAAGTAACTCCGGGTTCTTTAAAAATAAACGGATTCCGCGGCAGCCCATAAAGGGGTTGGCGTCTTTATCAAATTCATCTAACGGAAAATCGGGCATTTTATCCGCACCCAAGTCCGCCAGCCGGATGGCCGTAGGGCGCATATCAAAGCGTTTTAAAACAGCCAAATACATACGGTATTGGTCGTCCTCGG
This sequence comes from Candidatus Avelusimicrobium fimicolum, assembly GCF_021632165.1. NCBI lineage: Bacteria > Pseudomonadati > Elusimicrobiota > Elusimicrobia > Elusimicrobiales > Elusimicrobiaceae > Candidatus Avelusimicrobium > Candidatus Avelusimicrobium fimicolum. The sequence continues at coordinate 100,020 of NZ_JAJWTS010000004.1, read as the reverse complement.
TAGGCGGCGTGGGTGTATTCATATACAAAAATTCCGTGCGTAACAGACCTAAACCGTCGGTAATTAAACGCTTGTTTTCTTTGTTATCGGTGCGCGGGTCGTAATTGACGTAGAGTTTTACCCCGCGTCCGTCCTGCGTGATGACAGGCAGGTGGTTAATGGTTTTTAAAAGCGCATCTGTCTTTTTTATTTCGCGTTGGATTTTTCGGTAATTGGCTAGTGTGTAGCGGTCCGGATTGATAACCAAAAGGCCGTTTTCCCCGTCAATAATCAGGGTGTCGCCATTTTTTACATCTTTGGAAGCGGTTGATAGCCCGACCACAGCGGGTAAGTTTAAACTTTGGGCCAAAAGTGCGGTGTGGCTTGTCTTCCCGCCGACATCTGTGCAAAAGCCGATTACCTGGTTTTCCTGTAAGTTGATGGTGTCTGACGGGTACAAATTGTGCGCCACGAGCAAGGAGGGCTTATTGATGGAGGCCAAAAATTCACGCTTTCCGCCCTCTAAATTGTTTACTAAACGCTTACCTACGTCAAAGATATCGTTCCGGCGTTCTTTAAAAAAAGGGTCCTCTATTTTATCAAAGGCGGAGGCTAACTCTTGCAAAGTAAGAAAAAGCGCGGCCTGGGCGGAGAGGTGTTCTGTGCGGATTTTCTTGGCAACGGAATCTTTTAATGCCGGATCCTGCAAAATCAGTTTGTGGGTGGACATTAAATTAGCATATTCCGCCCCTAAGGTGGAGAGAACTTTCTTTTCGCACGAGTCCAACTCGTCCAATGTTTTTTGCATAGCGTGAAACATTTTTTGCAGTTCTGTTTTTACTTCGGCAGGTTCAATATACTGCCGCGACACCGCAAAATTATCTCCGGGCAATAATACCGCCGGACCAATAGCCACACCCGGGCTGGCGGCAATGCCTTTTAGCACTAGCATACAGTTTTCTCCTTAAAATTCTTCGTTAAATTTATTGTCAAACAAATTTTTGATGGTATCAAAGGCTTCTTTTTCGTCTGAACCATTTGTCGTTAGCGTTACAAAAGAACCAAACTCCGCCGCCAACATCATTAACCCCATAATGCTTTTTGCGTTGACGTTTACCCCGTCTTTGGACAGTTGGATATCACACGCAAAATTAGCCGCCGTCTGCGCCAGCAGTGCGGCCGGGCGCGTGTGCAAACCCAACCGGTTAATGATTTTTATGTCCTGTTGTATCACAAATCCCCCATATTACAAATAACAAACAATGTTAAACACGGCTACCGCCGCTAAATACAAATACATATTCGGGATGCGCAGTTTGCGGGTAATAAAACTGACCATAATAAAAAACAGCACAATCACGGCCCGCGTAACAAAATGCACATCCACTTCGGCAAAGTCTTTTAAATAATAATATACGCCGAACAAAATCATCCCCACCGCCAGGACAATGCCGATACGTTTTGCGTTGTAGATGGTTTTGTTCCAGTCAAACCGCGTCAGACCAAAACAGGAATTTTCCTTGGCAGTGTAACTGATTTTTAAACCTTGCCATTTCACAAACAGGGCTACTGCATTGAAAGTTACAAAGGCCGCCGCCCCAGCACCAAAAGCATAAAAAAGCGGAATTTTAATACCGTATTCCAACTCAAAAAAGTTCACGCCTAATGCCAGCCAAATAAAAAGAGCGAGAAGCAGTGTAAGCGGCTTTAATGTGCCCCAAAACAAACGGTCGCCGATAGAAGCCGTGGTAATGGATAAACTGCGGTGGATGCCGTTCCATTCGTTTATTTTGCTTTTAAAGTCGGATAGCGATTGCGCGTGTGCAATCTGTTCTTCTTGCTTGGCAAGCGCTCCCAGGCAAAAAGAAGCCATTACGGGGTGTGTGTTGAAATTTTCCAAATAGCGCTGTAATACCGAGGGAAGGGCATCTTTATCGTTTTTGTATTCGTTTTTTAAAAACGGCAGCATAGTAAAAGTAAGCCCTAAATTTTGGTATTTCATATAGTTCCAGCCCGCTTGCAAAAAGAAGGAACGCAGAAATAAACTGAGTTGAATGGAAAATTTCATACGTTACCTCGTTTTTAAGCGGAAAGCGGGCACCAAAGTAGCCAGCCCAATCCACGGAACTGCCATATAGGCAAACCGGCACGCAAAATGCGCTTGTGCCGGGATAAACGGCAGGAGCCATACAAACCCTTTGCCGCACAACCAAGCAAACAGAAAAATTAAAATAAAGGTGCTTAAAAAAGCATTGGCAATAGCGGACAAAATCGCGTGGTTGATTTGTCCGGGCTGTTGCATTACGCGCCGTTCCCAAAAAATCAGCCATTTAAAGCGGTTCTTGCGCATAAATTTTTCAGCCATAGAAAATGCAATCGCACCCACTACGCCAAAAAAGAACGCAAAATAAAGTTCAATGCCCATTGCGTGCAGCGCTAGCGTAACCGCAGAACACACCACTGCGCTGGGGGGCAAAATGCCGCCTAACGGGTTTACGTCCGAAAATAAGAGTTCGGTAAAAACTCCAACCTGTATGCCTGCCATTAAATCGCCCGTCCAAAGGGAGAGTAGCGGCCCCGCAATAATTCCGCGCGAAAGTGTCAACTGGAACGCATAAGTAGTATCCAGTTCCAATAAGGCGGCACTTACGCAGAGGGCAAAAATTTCCGGGGTCATTTTAAGACCTCGCTTACCGATACGGACGCGGACGAGGGTACGGCGCGCGTTTCTATTTGGATACCCAAGTCCCGTATCAGTTTTAAAAATTGTTTATCGTTTGCGTCCAAAAACACATTATCGTCTAATTTTTGCGCGCCGTCCTTAAAGTGCATCCCGCCAATGTTAATAGATTTAATTTGCAGACCGTCTTTAATCAAATCCGTAAACTCCTTTAAAGAGCCCATTAACAAAAAGATTCTTCTGTCGGACTGGGCGGCATACCGGGCGCAGGAGCGCGTATCCAAAATAGTCAGTTCATATTCGTAGGGCAGACTTAAACGCAGAAGCCCGCGGTTGAGAGAAGAATCCTTGCAGCAAGGAATCAAAATCTCATCCACGTTTAACTCCGGCAGCCAGGCCTGTACAATTTGGCCGTGAATCAGGCGGTCGTCCACCCGTGCGAATATAATCGGCATTATAGCCCCTTAATCAAAAGTTCCGTTGCATTGATAACCGCACGCTTGCCGTCGGCCTCAATTTTTTCCGCCAACTCTTTTGCGTTTAATTTTTTGCGGCTGTTTATTGCGGTCAGGAGCATACTTAAATTTAACCCTGTAATGACATAGCATTGGGGTAAATCTTTGCTGGCAGTAAGCGAGATGTTGGTCGCGCTGCCGCCAAAAATATCGGTCAAAATAAGGGCGCCGTCCTCGCACGATTTTAACAGTTCGTGCAGTTTGGCGGCTTCCTTTTCCACCGAGGCGGCCGTCGTAACGGCAAAAGTGGCAAAGCCGTCATCAGACGGTTTGCCGATAATTTGTTCGGCCGTTTCTAACATCTGTTGGGCCAAGTGCCCGTGCGTTACTAAAACAATTTTTACCATAATTAAAGTCCTATATCCCTATGAAATTCCGAAGCATTTAATCCTGCTTTGGTTAACCGTTGGGCCAGTTCGTGTGCCATAAAAACGCTGCGGTGTTTGCCGCCCGTACAGCCCATGGCAATCGTTAAATAACTTTTTCCCTCTTTAATATACTTAGGTATCAAATATTTAATTAAGTCTGCAAATTTTTCGGCAAATTCTTTGCTTTCCTTAAAGGACATAATGTACTGTTGCACTTCTTTATCCAAGCCTGTTTTTTCGCGCAATTCGGGAATATAGAACGGATTGGGTAAAAAGCGTACGTCCATTACAATATCGCAATCTTTTAAAATGCCGTTTTTAAAGCCGAACGATACCACGGTAATTTGCATATCGCCTTCGCGCGTAAGCCCCAGCAATGCGGAAAGTTTTTCTTTGAGTTCGCCCAGTTTCAGGTCGGAGGTATCTATCACTTTGTCGGCCATAGTGCGGATGGGGCTCATCACCTTGCGTTCGTGTGCGATGGCGGCGGCCAGTTTTTTGTGAATCGGGTGGCGGTGCTTGGTTTCCGAAAAACGGCGTATCAGGCACTCTTCCGAAGCATCTAAAAAGATGACCTTTACCACAAAATCATCCTTTACCATTGAGTTTAAAATCTTTGGCATTTCGCGCAGGCGGTCGCCCTCGCGCACGTCAATACCCAAGGCTACGTCGCGGCGTTCGCCGCTTTGTTTTAAATAGTCGGTAAAGTTTTTGAATAAGGCGAGCGGCAGATTGTCCACGCAATAAAAACCAAAGTCGCCAAAGATTTTCAGCGCCTGGGATTTGCCGGCTCCGCTCATACCCGTAATGATAAAAATCCGTCTTTGATTACTTGCCATTGGTCCCCTTCTTCATTTTATCCAAGATTTTTTGGCTAAATTCTTTGGCGGAAAAAATGCCTTGGCTTTTAAGTTGCTGGTTGAGCGCGGCCACTTCAATTAATACGGCCAGGTTTCGCCCCGGCGTAACAGGCAGCCCCAACGAAGGCACTTCTATCCCCAGAATATTAGTCGTTTTCTGCTCCACTCCCAGCCGGTCAATGGGTTGTTTGCTCGGGGACGTGAGTACCACTTCCATATCAATATTGGTTTCGTCTAACGTAGAGCCTACGCCAAACAAAAGCGGTACGTCCAAAATTCCCAGCCCCCGTACTTCCATATAATGTTTTAACATTGTCGGGCAGGAGCCGACCAGAAAACGGCCAAACCGTTTCTGCACTTCTACTACATCATCAGCCACTAAAATATGTCCGCGCTTAATCAGTTCCAGCGCACACTCACTTTTGCCGATACCCGCATCTCCGCGGATAAGTACGCCGATGCCGCTTACATCTACAAGCACTCCGTGCATATGTGTAACGGGCGATAATTTTTCGTCCAAAAAGCGGGAAAATTCCGCAATAAAAGCGGTGGACTCCATATCCGTTTTAAGCACCGGCACGTCCGAACCCAAGCAGGCCTTTCTTATGGCGGGCAAAGGGTCCAGCCCCGCAGTTGTAATCACGCAAGGCACTTGTCCTTCGCTCAACATTTTGGAAATGTTGGCACGCAGGCGGGTTTTGTTTTCCTTTTGGCAGAAGGCGTGTTCGCTGCGCCCGAACACTTGCACGGAATTGGGGCGGAAACTTTCCAAATGACCGCAAAGCGCCAGCCCCGGGCGGTTGACGTGCCCGAGTGTAATTTCGCGGTGGATATACCGTTTCCCGCAGACCAACTCCAAGTGGAGTCTTTCCACTTGGAGCAGTTCTGCTACGGTGATAGATTTGGTAAATTCCAAAGCCGCCCCCGTGTAGGCTATTTCTTCTTAATCGGTTTAATCAACCCGTAGGTGCCGTCCAGGCGCTTGAAGATTAAGTTGATTTGTTTGGAATCTTCGTCCAAGAACATCCAGAAGGAATACCCCAGGCGTTCCATTTCGTAGGCGGCATCTTCCGGATTCATCGGCGAAACTTCCACCTGCTTAATGACGGAGAATTTTACATCCGTCTGCGGCAAAATAAGGTGTTCGGCAAACGGATTGACATCCGCTTCTTTTACCGACTTTTTGGTTACTTTGCGGGCTTTGGCTTTATTTTTAATTTTTTTGGCCTGTGCTTCGGCTTTTACTGCCGCCGCATCAATGGCTTTGTAAAGGTTGTCTTCCACCGCGCTGGCGTTAATGGTGGTTTTAGCCCCGGTGTGCAGCACAATGTCGGCGCGCTGGTTGATTTTCTTTTCCACCGAAATCAGCACTTGGGCGGAAACAATATTGTCAAAAAAGTTTTCAATCTTGCTTACGCGCGTGTTGATAAATTCTTTGATGGCCGGAGTCAATTTAATGTTTTTGGCCGTAATTTTAATATCCATATTCCCTCCGTTATTCTTTTACGAGTGTATCCCCGTAGAGTTATTAAACCATTAATCAGCCCCGCTGTCAATTACGCGTACGGGGAACATACGCAACTGCACAAAATATGTTAGGGCGATTGGACCGCAAACGGCAGCGGCCGGAAATAAAAACATCTGTTGGTTAGGGCGGGTGTACCCGCAAACGGAAGAATTATTTGATGCGCCTCCGGGAACGTCGGTTAATATTAGTAGTGTAGGCATTTTAGACGGAATTTCAAGCCCCGGCTTGCGTTTGCGGATAAATTTGTTAAGATATAAGTAAGCAAGATTCTTTTGCCCGCCGGGCAGTTCCGGCACAATTTGATGCTGTTTTTGGAAGCCTGTGTGGAACAGGTTGAGCCGTTCAGACGGCACAAGTCACTCCAAAGACAGCCGTATTTTAAACGCAATATGAGCGGCCTAATTACCCGCTTGTATTGCGTTGAATGCTCTTTGCCATATTTTTTATATGGCAAGGGCTACGGCTGTTTGCTTCGGGTTAGTGACTTGGCTCTGGCAACCGGCCGTTTTTTGTTTCCGCACGGGCTTAAAAGAAGCCCGCTTCCTGCTTACACTTACCTTGATTGCTTCTTTATTATGTTTATAAGGCGTTTATTTGAAACGCGTGGGAAAAACCTCCGCCAAGAGTTTCCCGCGCGCCGCCCCGCGCGTCTTTTTGGCGCGCGGGGAAAGTTACTAAAAGGAGCAATTATGAAACCCCAAATATCAGTGCTGATTCCCGTATTAAACGCGGAGAAATATTTACCTTTGTGCTTGTCTTGTTTAACCAAACAGACCTTTGCAGATTTTGAAATTATCTGTATAGACTCCGCCTCTACCGACGGGTCCCTGGCTGTTTTGGCCCAAGCAGCCAAAGAGGACCCTCGCCTGCATTATGTTACGCAACCCAATAAAGGTATTGCGGCTGCACGCAACGAGTTGGTCAAAAAAGCGCAAGGCAAATATTTGGCATTTGTAGATGCTGATGATTTTATTTTTCCCGCTTATTTGGAAAAATTGTATCACGCGGCCGAAACGGAGCAGGCTGAAATCAGCAAATGTTTTTTTCACGAAGTGGAGGAAAACGGTTTCCCGCGGTTGCAGGAACATTGCCACAGCAGTTTTTACCGGTTGTGCGCGGAGGGCGACGGTGCGCGTTTCCGCGGCGGGTACGAAGATTCTGTGTTGTGGGGAAAATTGTTTTTGCGCGAGTGGTTTGTTAATCACCAATTTGAATTTTGGACGGGGCGGGTAGCCGAAGATTTTTGCGTGGTTATTTTGGCGTATCTGTATGCCAAAAAAATTGCGGTGGTGCCGGAAAAATTATACTGCTACCGCAAAGGCCACTCAGCCGCCATTACAGCCAATTCATATAATATGGCTGTCGGCGCGTTGCTCAATTTGGCAGAGTTAAAAACAGACTTAATCCGCCGTCAAAAATGGAACCGCCAAACGGCGCAGGAGTGGATGCGCGCCACCGTGTGGGGCATTTGCCGTTTCCGCAAATTTTCGGCGGCAAAAAGATTGGAACAGCAAGCATTGTTATTGCGTGCGTTTAAGTCGGCGCGCGAAAGTGTGGGGCAGTGCGGCGGAATTTCTTATTTGCGGTGGCGTATATTTTTTGTACTGGTAAAAATTTGCGGGGAAAAGAGCGTTTATTTTTGGAGCAAGATTTTTAGATGACAGCGGAATATCCGGTGGATTTTGTTGTCTTGTGGGTGGACGGGAACGACCCGGCTTTTGTGCGCGAGCGTAACAGGTGGGCAGATTCCCCCGTGTTACCGGCGCGGTTTGTACAGACGGATGAACTCCGTTATGTGCTGCGCAGTGTGGAAGAATATATGCCGTGGGTAACGCGTGTGGTGTTGGTAACTAACGGGCAAGTTCCTAAATGGCTTAACGTGAATCATCCGCGTTTAAAAATTTTGACGCACGCGGAATTTATGCCTGCTTCCGCGTTGCCCACTTTTAATTCGTGTGCAATAGAAATGTCCGTAACAAAATGGGGCGGTTTGAGCGAACATTTTTTACTGGCAAATGATGATACTTTTGCGCTCCGCCCGGTATCCAGGGAGTATTTTTTCCCCAGGCAAAACCGCGTGAATAATTACTATGCTTTTTATCCGTATAAAAAATACGAGGATACGGCTTACGGCAGACAACTGTTGGTTATCCGGGAACGGCTGAATAACTTTTTCCCGGGATTGCATTTTCCGTTGGAGCCTACGCATAATATTTCGGCTTATTTAAAAAAATCTCTTGCATTGGGCTGGACTTTGTTTGAAAAGGAGTTGTCCGCTACGGTGCATAGCCGTTTCCGGCAAGACAGCAATATGAACTTCTATCTGTTTGCCTGTATGGCTGCGGTGCAAGGTTTGGCTTGTTGGAAGAAACGGCGGTTGTCGCGCTTGGGCTGTTCGGACGGATGTTGCTGGGAGTTGTATCAAAACTTTGAGCGGGAAATAAATAAGTACCGCCCGCGGTTGGCCTGTTTAAACGATTCGGAAAATTGCGGCCCGCAGGACCGGGCTAAATTGGCCACATACTTGCAAAAGCCGTTCCCTTTGGCAAGCCGTTTTGAAAAATCATAAAGGGGCACAAAACGCTGGAGCAATGCGTGATGTCGTACAATGCGAGTTGCGCCCCTTCGCGTCTGGCAGAGCCTCGCGCGAAAAAAGTGTATGTGGTGCGCGAGTGCCTTTGTCTGTGAAACACCCCGCAAAACTGCGGGGTGTTTTAAATTAGTTTATTTTGCGTTTACCATTTTTGCTCTGGAAATATCGCCTTTCTTATCTAAGAAATAGAGATATCCTTTTTCTTTTTTGATACCGCATTTTTCAACTTTTTTCGGTTTACCGCCTTTTTTGCCGCCTCTGGCCATTTGCACGCGGGCAATATCGCCGTCTTTGTCAATGTAGTAGAGGAAGCCGTCTTCGCGGTCCATACCGACTTTAAGTACTTTTTCTGCCATAGTGGATAATCCTCCTTTTAAGGAAAACAGTCTTACGAAAAAAGTCTAATAAAAAAATATACACTTTGCAAGGGGTTTTTTTCGTCGGCACTCTCTCGGCCGGTTGAAAAGGCCGTACGCGTAGGGCTGAATTTCCTCCTAAAATGCCTATATTATATAGGGAAATGGTATAATCAAAGTATATCTGCCAATAGGGGACGTTATGTATTTAAAAGCGATTGAAATCCAAGGTTTTAAATCTTTTGCCGACAAATCCCGCCTGGACTTTGAACCGGGCATTACTTGTGTGGTGGGACCTAACGGGTGCGGAAAATCAAACGTGATTGACTCCGTGCGTTGGGCCATCGGCGAGATGAGTTGGAAGTCCCTCCGCTCTGCTTCTATGGTGGATATTATCTTTAACGGTACGGCCAAGCGTGCGCCTTTAAATATGGCCCAAGTCAGTATGGTGTTTGATAACGCTTCGCGTCAGTTGCCGCTGGATTTTAATGAAATTACCGTTACGCGCAAAATTTTCCGCTCCGGCGAGAGCGAATATTATTTAAACAAAGTCCAATGCCGCCTGCGCGATATCCGGGATTTGTTTTTAGATACGGGCATCGGCGGAGAAGGATATGCCATTATTGACCAGGGCGGCGTAGAAAGCGTCCTGTCCGCCTCGGCCGAACAGCGCCGGGAAATGTTTGAAGAGGTCGCGGGTGTTTCTAAATATAAAGCCAAACGCGAGGAGTGCATTAAACGCTTGGAACGCGTAGATTTAGACCTGGCACGTTTGGCGGATACGGTGGCGCTGATTGATGAACAAATTAAAAAATTGGACAGCGAAGCCAAAAAGGCCCGTTTGTACCAAAAGTATCGCGAGGAATTAAAGGAAAGCGAAATTGCAATTTCCGTCTGTTCTATTAAAGAGTCCGATGCTTTAATTGCCAAGCACTCCGGCGAATTAGCCCCGGTGGTTAAAAAATTGGAAGATTTGGAAGCCCGTATTTCCGCACAGGAAGGGGCTGCCGCTGCGCTTGATTTGAATCTCACGCACAAGCAAAAAGAAGCCGCCGAATTTAACGAAAAAATTTCTGCCAGCAAATACCAGGTTGGTTTGTTGGAAGGCGCTATTAAAAATTGCGACAACCTGACTAACGAATTAACCGCACAAGTAGCCGCTTCGGGCGCGGAAGCCCAACGCGGGCAAAACCGCTTGCAGGAATTAGTCCCTGCGCTTACCCAACTCAAAGAGCAGTTAGCGGTGGTCTCCTCAGAGTTAACCCCCTTGCAGGCCCATTACAACGAACAAACAGCCCAGGCGCAAAAAATGGAAAACGATTTGCGTGCGGCGGAAGCGCAGTTGCAGCGTTCGTCCGGCGAATTAATGTCGCTCGTACAAAAACAAATGGAGGCCGAAAACAGGATTTCTTTGGAAGAGTCCTCTATGCAGCGCGAAAATGAAGATTTAATTTCTGCCGAAAAAATGAGTCAAGCCCAACAGGCAGGCTTGGCGGGGATTCAAAAAAGTTTGCAGGAAATTTCGGCCCGCGTTCAAACCAAACAAACCGAAGCCAACCAAGCGCGCGAAGCCATTGTAAACGGAGAGGAAAATGTACGGAAATTGCAGGGACTCCGTTCTGCCTTAAATGAAAAACTTTCTGTCGTAAAATCCGCGCGTGCCGCTCTTTCCGCCAAATTGGAGATGATTCAAACCCAGGGCAAAAATGACCCGTACTGGGTGGGAGCCAAAGCGGTGGCCGAAAGCGGCCTTTCCGGAGTTAAGGGGACATTAAGAAAAGCCTTAAAATACCCCGCCGCGTTAGGTGTAGCAGTGGAGGAAGCCTTCGGCAAGTATTTAGATGCCGTTCTGTGCGAGAACGTGCAAACGGTGGAACAGGCTTTATCCCTTTTAAAACAGCACGGTAAGGCCCGCGCTAAATTTATTGTTTTAAACCAAGTGCCTGACACCCCGGAAACCCCGGCAGAAAACGCACTTAAAAACCAATTAAAATACCAGCCGGAACTGAAAAATTTAATCAACTTTATTATCGGCGGTTATTCGTACGGGGACGGAACCGTAAAAGGCGGGTTCTTTATCGGCGGCGGCGCGGAAGATATTCGTGCGCCGGAAGCCTATTGGGGTGAGGAAGAAACCGTCCGTGGCGAAATGACGGTTAAGGCCGCGGAAGAAGATGCCGTTTCCAAGGAAATTATTGCCAATTATGAAACGCTGTCCAACGCGGAAGAAAATTTAAAAAATTTGCGCATCAAATCGCAGGAAGCCGTTTTGGCTTTAAACTCCGTACAGAACGAACGCGCCAACAAAGAGCGCGAACTGCGCGCTACGCAAGATGCGCTAAACCGCGCCGCCCAGCGCAAGCAGGAAATTACGTTGCGCGTGGACAACCGCAAACGGAACGTGGAAACCCTTAAACAAAATCTGGCAGATTTAAAACACCGCCACGCAGAAGCCGTTTCCCGTGGAGAAAAATTAAAAAAATCTCAAATCACCTTACGCGAAAATGCCGAAAAATTAAAGGGAGAAATTAACGCGTTAAGCGCAAAACTCTACGAAGTAAAAATCAAAAAAAACAATGTGGAATTGGATTTAAAATCCACGGAATATGAATTTAACAGTTTAACTGCTAGTGAGGGTCAACGCAACCAAAAAATCGCGTCGGCCAATTTGCGCCTAAAAAGTTTAGCCGAAGAAAAACTTTCCACACAGGCCAAACTGTCCACCGAGCGGGACACCTTGGCCAAGTTGGAAATTGACGAACATAAAATGCGCGCCGATTTGGAAACGCTTAAAAAAGATTACAGTGATAAATTGGCCGCTTTAAATGCGTGCAAAAAAGAATCGTCCGACCTGACAATAAAAAGAAACGATTTGGAAAATGCTCTTTCCAACGCGCGCCGCCAGCGGACCACGGTGGTAAATAACTTGTTTGAAAGTTGGAATATTACTCCCGAGGAAGCGCAACTGAATTATGGCGATAAAACGGTGGATTATGAGCGCGTAAAAATGATGAGAAAGCGCATTGAAAATATGGGCGCTGTCAATATGACCGCACCAGAGGAATATGATGCGCTTACGGAAAGAAATACTTTCCTGCGTACACAAATAGCGGACTTGGAAAGCGCAAAAAAAGATTTAAAGTCCGCCATTAATAAAATTAACCAAACCACGCGCGAAAACTTTAAATATACGTTTGAACAAGTGCGTATGCACTTTAAAAATATTTACCAAACGCTCTTTCGCGGCGGTGAGTGCGACTTGGTTCTTACCCAGCCGGATAATCTGCTGGAAACCGGTATTGAAATTTATGCCCAACCTCCGGGTAAAAAATTGCTCAATATAACCTCTATGTCCGGAGGGGAAAAAACCCTTACCGCTATGTCCTTGCTGTTTGCGTTCTTTACGCATAACCCGTCGCCGTTCTGTATTATGGACGAAGCCGACGCCGCCTTGGACGAGGCCAACGTGGAGCGTTATGTAAACTTGATTAAAGAGTTCGCCAAAACCACACAGTTTATCGTGGTAACGCACAACAAACGTACAATGGAATCGGCCCGTATGCTTTATGGTATCACGATGGAAGAAAGCGGGGTGTCAAAGGTAATGTCCGTCAATTTGGCCGAGCGCAACCCCGAAGCCGACCAAAAAAAGGAAGCCATTGAGGCCTTGGCGGAGGCATAATGAAAATAGGGGTGTTTTCGGACGTACACAGTAATTTGGAAGCATTAAATGCCTGTCTGGCCCGCTACGAACAAGAGGGCGTAGATCATTTTATTTACTGCGGGGATATTATCGGTTACGGACCGGATCCCGAGGAGTGCGTAAAGAAAATATCCTCTTTAAATTTACTTGCCTGCGTGTTGGGCAACCACGATGCTGTTTTTGTGCAGCCCGAATTAGAGATGTTGTTTAACTACGATGCCAAAATTGCGCTGGATGAAAATAAAAAACATTTAAGCGAAAAATCCATCCGCTATTTAACTGCGTTGCCTACCGTGGCCCGCGGGGAAGGTTTTACTGCTGTGCACGGTACGCCCAACGAACCGATAAAGGAATATTTTTCCAGTTGCGCGCAATTCCGCGCCTCCTATGACAAGTGGCAGGGAAAAATCTGCTTTGTGGGGCACTCCCACCTTCCCTTTTATATTCGCGGTACGCAAAACTCGTGCGTTATTTATTTATGTAAGCGCGAAGATGCTACCGTGCATTTGTCTGACAAAATGCGCTATGTGTTAAATCCAGGCTCTGTGGGCAAACCGCGCGACTTAAATCCGCACGCTTCTTTCAGTATTTGGGATACCGAAAAAAACACTTTCCGTTTTATCCGCCAGCCGTATGATTTTGCCCCTACGCAGAAAAAAATGCAGGAGCGGAAGTTTCCTGCATTTTTAATAAACAGTTTGGCGCACGGCCTGTAATTACCGCTTTATTTTTGTTTTGGCGTATTGGAACAGCGCATTTGCCGCCGCCCCGGCGGTAATGCACAGTGCAAATTCAAACGGCGCACGGAAGCGTGCATATGCCCCGAAAAACACCGAGCCGATCCCCCAAAAGTACAAGCAATATACGAGCAGGAAAAATGTTTCCGTGCGGCGCGTTTTCCACAGCAGCAAAAAACCGGCCGACCCGCATAATACCAGTAGAAAAACTTCTCCTGCCGTTAATAAAAACAGTAGTTTGTGGGGGATAGTTTTAAGCCAATTCCCGTGCAAGGCTGTTGTGTGATTGAGCATTTGCCCGTCTAATTCTTCTTCGGGAATTGCTCCGCCGGTCAGCAGGCGCGAACAGTGAATAAAATTAGCCCCAAAAAGTGTTTTGACAGCCCATAAAGGCGCGCGGGAAAGTTTATACACAAACGATTCTTGGATAAGCGGTTTGGCCATAGCCTTATATAGCCGCACTTGTTCGGTTGGGGGGAGAGAATTAAAACCGGGCGGGAGTGCATTTTCCAGTAATTGGTGTGCTTGCGGAACAGACAAATTATATTTGTGAGCCAAATAATCTTCGTTCCACATATACAGATTATACGCGCCCACGGACGTAAAGCCGCCGAAGCCTGTTTGAACCGAATTTCTCACTTGCCACGCGCCGACAAGTATTAATAAGGGGGCAAAGAAAAACGCGGCAATTTTCCACGCAGGAAAGCGTACCAATTTGGCGGCCGAAAAGCACACCAAAATAATTGCGCTTGCAAACATAAAATAGTACGCGGCCGGGCGCACATAAACGGCGCTTGATAAAAAAAGTGCGGCTAAAAAAAGTTTATGCCCGGCGGGTTTCAGCAAAAAATTTACCGTAAAATAAACAAACCAAGATAGCAAAAAGGCACATAAAATTTCCGTCAGTACCGCAAACGATAGGGAAAAATACAACACGCTTGCCGCACAAAAGAGTGCCGCCGCCCGGGCTGCGTGCTTGCCGTTTAATTTTTCTGCCGTCATATAAACGGGGATAAGCAGGGCTAGCGATAAAAGATTTTGCACTAACACCACGGCCCACGTCATATTGTGGAAAAGTGTTTGGACAACAGCCAAAAAGAAGGGGTATCCCGGTGTGCGCAACAGCATCGGCGCGGCGGTTACCGCTTCCCACATTTGCCCGTATTCCAGCCACGTTTGCGCCGGATATACATAAGTCAGCGAATCGGGAAAGGCTAAAATTTTCTCCCCCAGCGGGTGAAAATAAAATACCCCGGCCAATGCCGCCCCTTTTACAAGGGCCAACGCAGTAAAAACATACCAAAAAACTTTATCTTTATAAAAACGCATATGCTTATTGTATGAAAAAGAAACCTCTCCCGCAAAACTGCGCTTTCTTAAAATGGTAAAATATAAGTAACAATACAGCGCGTCCCGCAATCTATGGCCCGCTCCGCGCTGTGGGAGATAATATGAGTATTTTTGAAGCGTTAATGATGTTAGGTTTCGGTCTGGCGTGGCCGTTTAATATTTCGCGCTCCTTGCGCACGAAAACAGCCGCCGGCAAAAGTTTCCTGTTTATGGGAACGATTGAATTTGCCTATGTGTGCGGGATGATTCATAAAATTTTGCACAATTTTGACTGGGTCTTTTGGCTCTATGTGCTTAACTTTGTAATGGTGCTGGTGGACTTTTGCTTAATGGTGCGTTACACCAAATTGGACGTTTTCCGCAAGCGTCACGCGGATTTGAAGGCCAAACGCCACCGCGAACGGCTGCAAAAAGCCAAACAAAATTAATTTTACTCCCCGCTTTTTGCGGGGAATTTTTTATTTGTGCAAAAGGCGGCGCCTCGGTGCGTTTCTTTCCGGCGGAGGGATGGTTCTATAAACCCCGTTTTTCTAAACGTTTTTTCTGCGGGCGAAAACTCGCCTAAAAAGATATAATAAAAGAAATTCAACCCTCTCCGTAGTAAAGCGAGGTTTTATGATTAGATTTAACTGCGATTACAGCGAAGGCGCCCACCCGCGTATTTTGGAAAAGTTGGCGCAAACCAATTTAGAGCAAGCACCCGGCTATGGGCAAGATACTTATTGCCGCCAAGCAGCTGATTTAATTAAATCCCTGTGTCAAACGCCCCAGGCCGAGGTGCATTTTTTAGCAGGAGGAACGCAAACCAACCTGACGGTTATTGCGGCTTGCCTGCGTCCGTACCAAACGGTTATTTCCGCTGATTCCGGGCATATTAACGTGCACGAAACGGGCGCGATTGAAGCCACGGGCCACCGTATTTTGACGGTGCCGGAGCAGAACGGGAAATTAACGGCGGAGCAAATTGCCCGCTGTTGCAAGGAACATTGGTTGGACGATAATCCGGAATTTGCTCCGCAGCCCAAACTCGTCTATATTTCCTTTCCTACGGAATACGGTACGCTGTATTCCAAAGAGGAACTTTCTGCTATCCGCCGCGTGTGCGACGAGAACAATCTCTTTTTGTTTGCGGACGGCGCGCGTTTGGGCTACGGTTTGGAAGCCCCCGGAAACGACGTTACGCTTGCGGACTTAGCCGCTTGCTGTGATGTGTTTTATATCGGCGGCACGAAAATCGGTGCGTTATTAGGGGAAGCGGTGGTAATTGTAAACCCCAAACTCCAAAAGGATTTCCGCTATTTTATGAAGCAAAAAGGCGCGATGCTCGCCAAAGGGCGTATTTTGGGCATTCAATTTTTAGCCTTATTTGAGGACGGCCTGTATTTTAAACTTTCCAAACACGCAGACGAAATGGCGCAGATTATCCGCAAAGCGTGTGCGGAATGCGGATTTGAATTTTTGTACGACTCTCCCACTAACCAACAATTTCCTATTATGCCAGATGACCTTATCAAGCAGTTAGAGGAGTTGTATGCGTTTTCGCACACCAAGCGTTTAGACCACCGCCGCAGTGCGATACGTGTTTGCACCAGTTGGGCTACCCGCCGGGAGGACGTGGAGCAACTGGTGGCCGATATCCACAAATACGCAGGGAAATAATATGTTACACATTGGGTGCCATTTATCTTCTTCCAAGGGTTTTAAAGCAATGGGCGAAACCGCATTGTCTATCGGGGCGGATACGTTTCAATTCTTTACGCGCAACCCGCGCGGAAGCCAGGCCAAGCCGATAGACCCGCAAGATGCCACAGCCTTATGCAAATTGCTTTCGGAAAAGCATTTTGCACCCGTTATTGCGCACGCCCCTTATACGCTTAACCCCGCTTCCGCCGACCCCAAAACGCGCGAATTTGCCCGCCAGACCTTGGCAGACGATTTGCAGCGTATGGAATATGTGCCGGGAAACCTGTATAATCTTCACCCGGGCAGCCACGTCGGGCAAGGCGCAGAAAAAGGCATTGAACTGATTGTAGAAACGCTAAACGAAATTTTAACGCCTAATCTGCATACTACGGTACTTTTGGAAACTATGTCCGGCAAGGGGAGCGAAATCGGGCGGACTTTTGACGAGTTAAAACAGATTTTGGACGGCGTAAAACTCAATCATCTGTTGGGGGTATGTATGGATACCTGCCACATACACGATGCCGGCTATTCCCTGGTGCATTTAGACGATACTTTGGCGGAATTTGATAAGCAAATAGGCCTGCCCTTGTTAAAGGCTGTTCACTTAAACGATAGTTTGAACCCGCAGGGGGCGCATAAGGACCGCCACGCCCGTATCGGTCAAGGCACAATCGGCCTAGATACTTTGGCGGGTGTAATTAACCACCCGGCCTTAAAGCATTTGCCGTTTTGTTTGGAAACCCCCAACGATTTGGCGGGCTATGAAAGGGAAATTAAACTTTTGCGCGGGCTATATAAGGAATAACTACTTGGTTTTAACCACCAGCATTAGGCTGTACCCGCCCACCCAAAACGCGGCCCAACTTCTGGGCAGTAAATAGTGTGCCAGCCACCGTATGCACATACCGATACGGCTTTTTAGGCCGGTCAGTTGCGGCGGTCGCTCTACATATTTATTGGTATAGTGATAATGCAAAATCTGCCAACCGCGCTTTTTTAAAAGCCTTTTTAAATACCTTGCTGTAAAAAAATGGATATGTCCCACGGTTTGATATTCTTCTTCTAAAATTTCAGGCTTGATGAGCGTCCGGAACGATAAATCCAACGGAATATGCAAAATAAGCACCGGGGCTTTTTGGGCCAGTTCCTCCAAAAAACGCTCCATATCCGGGATGTGTTCCACTACATCTATGGCTAGAGCCGTATCAAACGAGCCTTTGGCCCACGCTTCGCAAAAGAAATTTACATTGGCAGGCGCGTGTTGTTTGGCAATGCTAATGGCCTGTGGGGAAATATCACACCCGGTAAAGAGCATATCCGGGCGGTGGTGTGCCCAATGATTAATAAGCGCACCCGCTCCACACCCTGCGTCCAGTACTGCGCGGGGGGATAAGCGGGCCTTTTTTGCGGCCTGTAAAACGTGCGCCAGTTTCCACGCTGCATCTTGCGTGTGCCAACCGGGGTTTTGCAGGAGATATTTTCCGTCTGTATAGCGGGACATACCCTTATTATACCTTTTACCTATTATATAAGGGGCTTCTTTTACAAAAAAACCTTTCCTTTTGGCCTAAATTCTGTATAATAGGGATATATTGCTTTTTTTATAATACAAATTGGAGGATAAATGAGAAAGTTTCTCGTTGCAGTTTTCTTTGTGTTGTTTGCTCCCCTGTTTGTGCAGGCAGCCCAAAATATTCAAATCAACTGGGACGGACAAGACCACTCTCGTGAAATTGTCGGAGATAACCCGAATAAGCCGTTGGCTATCGTCGGGGCCGGCTCTTTAAATGCGGGAGAAATTAACGGGGCGTCCCTTACCGTAAATGGCGCAAATATTAGTATTAGTGATCCTGCTATCGCCAATGAGATTTACCACTCGGTTACGCCTGACAAATTTGAAATCCCGACCTCGTCGGACAACACTCGCAAAGGTGCCTATGTGGCGGGCGGTGCGGCGTACAACAATAATGTTACTAACAACTCTGTGAGTATAACGGACACTAACCTGACGGGCAGAGACGTAATGGGTGGCGTGGCCTTAATTCGTCAGGCGGGGGACCGCTTTGGCGCTGCGTCTGCCAACAACAACTCCGTTTCTATTAGTGGCGGAGCGGTCAATTCTTATACCTTTACGCCTACCGGAGCAACTTCCACAGTATTGGGTGGAAACGTGTACGGCGGTTATACCAAATTTTCTAAGGGCTCGGCCAATAACAATACGGTTTCTATTACAAACGGCGCGACCGTACAGGGGGACGTTATCGGCGGGTTTACCGATGAACGTCTGACCGAAGAAGATGTGAAAACGGACAACGTAATTGACACCAAAGCCAACGGCAACTATGTACTCGTAAAAGATGCTACGGTGGACGGTATGGTGGCAGGTGCCAGGGGGGCGGCTACGGCCGAAAACAATACGGTTGTTATTGATAATTCTACCGTGGATTCCGTAGTAGGGGCTGACAAGGGCCGCGGAGTGGCGGATAGTGCTGCTTCCGTCGTAAATGTGGACAACAATACCGTTATTGTCAGAAATAACAGTACCGTAACCAATATGGCTGCGGCAGTAACCAATTTTTCCGTAAACGCCAAGGGCAATACCTTGACGTTGGATAATTCCACCGTGAATATGGCTTCTATTTATGCGGTAAAAATGGGTTTAGCAACAGATGTTGATAAAAATCCTGTGAGCGCTACTGTTGGTTCAAACACCTTAAACCTGAACAATATGAGCGACACTTTTACCGAATTGGGCGGTTCTGTCAACTTGGCCGGCACCGCCAACGGCAACGTAGTAAACGTAACCAATTCCGCCTTGACGTTAAATAATTCTGGTAAATTTTTTGGCGATACGTTGGATTTAACCAATTTGTCCGCTAACAAATTGTTACCCGCGACTATGCCAAAAGACCAAGGGGCTATTTTCGGCGGTGCGAGTATGACCTATACCCGCAAAGTAAATTCTACGCCCACAGAAGAAGCACCGGAAGAGGAAAAAGTTTCTATCGGTGGGACCAACAGCGACAATAACACCGTTTCTCTTGCGGGTGGCGATTCTGTAAAAGACGTAAAAGCCAATGTGTTTGGTGGTTTCTCGGCTTATATTAATGAAGTAAATTACCAAACGAAAGACGATTCCGGCGTTATTACCACGGTTAAGAAAGAGGGTTTAGTTACTAAGACCACCTCTTCCGACCCGGCTGCCGAAGCACAAGAGCCGGAAGAAGCGAAGCAAATTGATGATGTGTATTCTGCATCCAACAACACGGTTATTTTGGATAACATAAAATTCAATGGTAAAGTATATGGCGGTTATGTGTATGGTGCCGAACTGAAAGACCAAAATATGCTTACCCAGAATAATACCGTTATTTTGCGTAATAAAGTGGAACTGGACCCGACCGCAGTTATCTACGGTGGCAATAACGGCCTTTACGGATTTTCTACCAACCAGTTGGTCTTTGACCGCACGATTGGTACATTTACCAACAAAGACCAGTTCCAAAACTTTAACGACTGGTGGACTATCAACGCGGACTTTAAGACCGACCTGCATTTTGACTTCGGTATCTATGCCAATATGACGCTTGATAAATCCACGATGAAGGAAGATTCCAAGACGGTTGTTACCACCGTTACCTCTACGGACCTGACTGGTGTTCGCGAAGGTGATATCGTGTATAATTTGGTGGATAGCGGTGTTGTGTTAACCCAAAAGAAAGTGGGTGTATATTCCTATGATTTGACCCCTACTAAAGGTAGCACCGGGAATGAAATTCTCTGGACGCTTACCAGCACGAAGGATAAAGCCAATGCCGAAGTGTACGGGCAGTTGCCGCTCGTCGGTTTGGCCTTAATCAGCGAAGGCCCGGAAATGCTCACCCAAACCTTAAACGATTTGTGGAAGAGCGATACAGAACAGAATACCTTTATTAACGGCGGTTACCACCACACCCGTTACGAAACGGGCAGCGGTTTTGACTTAGATTCCGGCCTTACCCAAGCGGGCGCCTGGAAGAAATTTACGAACGATTGGGCCTTGGGTATTTTTGCTAAATATGCGGGCGGTTCTTATAAAACCTTCCCCATTAAAGTTACCGGAGATGCCAATGTGTTCGGCGGCGGGCTGATGACCTCCTTGCGTTACAGCGAAACGGGCCGCTTGGAAGCCACGGTGGAAGCCGGCTATGTGGATGCCAAGTTTGAATCTTCCGAACTTTTATCCACCTTTAAGACCAAAGGAATGTATTACGGTGCCAGCGCAGGCTTTGTGGAAAACCCGTTGGAAGATTTAAGCCTGTATGCCAACTTCAACTGGAAGCGCAAAGCCTCCGACGACATCACCGACGACTTGGACCAGAAAATCAAGTTTGATACCTTGCAGAGTATGGCACTGCGCTTCGGCGGCGATTATGCCTTTAACTTTGTGGATTGGAAGGGTGTAATTCCTTCTATCGGTGCAAGCGCGATTTACGAAATGGACGGCGAATCTACCGTTACGGTGGAAGATGTTAAGAGCAGCGAAGCCTCTATGAAAGGTATGAGCGGCCGCGGCCAGATTTCGTTGGCCTATCACAACCAGGACACTTTCTTGCCCTTGCACTCCGTACTGACTGTTTACGGTCAAGTGGGCAAACGAGAAGGTTTTGGCGGTGAAGTGAACATTTCGTTTGAGTTCTAAACAAAAATCAAACGTAAATTTTGGTAAAGGCCCTTCGGGGCCTTTACTGTTTTAAAAAAAGTTGCACACAAAGATAAAAATTGTTATAATAAATATGTAGTCATTAAGGGCCTGTAGCTCAGCTGGGAGAGCGCCTGCATGGCATGCAGGAGGTCGCAAGTTCGATCCTTGTCAGGTCCACCATTTACCCTTAATAGAACCCGCCTGCCGGCGGGTTTTTTGTTTTATATTCGTATGCCTATCGTTGACGGCAATTAGGGGGGAAAATGCCCCCACAGATGTAAGCCCAGGGGCTTCAAGCGCGTTGGCTTTGCCCTCAGGTTTGTTAGGTTGCTTGCCTTGTCATTTTTTCAGGAAAAGTAATTTTTCTTTTTATTATTTTGCGTTGCCCCGTTAAAACCACCTAAAATGCGTTTATTTTGTTTGTTGAGTGTGAGTAGGGGGTTCGTTATCAGTAAAGCGACAAAAATACTAATGCGTGGGTTTTGAGCGGTTCTTTTATAATGATTATGTGCGCGCGAGGAAAGTTTTGCTCAGGCTTATTTATATTGCTATGCCTTTCGTTTTTCTCAAACTCGCATAAGGCTGCGGCTTTCAATCCCTAACGCGGGCAAAGCAGTTTGCCCGCTTACGGGCACAAAAAAACCACCCTTTCGGGTGGTTTCTAAATGGTGCCCAGTATAGGGATTGAACCTATGACCTTTCCCATGTCAAGGGTGCAAATGATGTTTTAGATTCAATTCTCCGACGAGAAAATGCGTTAGCATTTGCCCTTTTTTACCATTGCCAAAATATTGCCAATTGGGGTTAATTGAACAGGTCCAGATATCCTTTTAGTTCGTAATATTTAACGTTTGAAATGGTGGTTTTGTGCTTTAAAATTCCAAGTTTTTCTAGGTCTCCTAACAAGCGATTAGCAACACCATACGAGAAATGTAATTGTTCAGCTATTTTTTTTGTGTTAGCTACGGGATGGCCAAACATCCACTTAACCACTTCATCTGCTTTTTTCGCTCGGGCTCCTAATGTCATGCTCAGATCATTAATTTTGTTTCTATATGCAATTAACTTCTTGAGTGTTAGGGTGCCATTCTTGGCCGTCGTAATTACACCTGTCAAAAAGAACTTAATCCACTGTCCTAAATCGTTTTGGGTGCGTACTTTCGTTAATAAATCGTAATAAGTCCCTTTTTTGTTTTCAAAGAAATTGGAGATATATAGGGCAGGTTTTGTAAGTACTCCACAAGACATTAACATTAGAGGAATTAATAAGCGTCCCATTCTGCCATTGCCATCACAGAACGGGTGCAAGGTTTCAAATTGATAGTGGAAAATAGCAATTTTAATTAATGTTGGGATTTGCAATTTGGCATTGTGCCAAAATTTTTCTAAATCTGATAACAGTTCCGGTAATTCCTCACAATGGGGAGGAACGAAGAAAGCGTTACTAGGAGAAGAACCCCCGATCCAGTTTTGGCTTCTGCGTATTTCTCCGGGATTTTTGTGTTCTCCGCGGACCCCTTCTAGCAAAATAGCATGAATATCGGTAATTAAGCGCATAGAAATGGGTAGTTGTGATAGTTTCTGTTGTGCAAAATGAATGGCTTTAATGTAATTTTGTACTTCTCTCCAATCATCCCGTTTTTCCGGAATCACCAATTCCTCCGGATTAACAGCTTCGTCCATAGTTGTTTGTGTGCCTTCAATTTTATTAGATAGGGTGGCCTCTTTATAAATGTGCATATTGATAAATAAATCCATATTTACTTCTTCAAAATCTGAGTAAGCATTTAACTGTCCTATGGCACGACTCGCTTCCTCCAGAAGCATATTAATTTGCTTGTCTGAAATGTCAAAAGATTTATTAATCAGAGATGGGGAAAAACTTTTGTACCCAGAGTGCTCCCTATATATGCCCGCTTTGAAGTTCTTCATATGCTTCTCCTATATTCAATATGTATTTCTATTTTATTTTTTTTTTAGAAATAAATCAAAAATCATTTCCATTTTTAAGAGAAAATAGAAATACTTAACAAGAGTTTTCTATTTTAAGAGAAGATTTAGAAATGTTTTTCCATTATAGTGCGCACGAGTAAAATACGCAAAAAGTGCGTAGTTTGTGCGTAGATTAAATTTATCCACTATACAATACTAAGCGGAATCATCCCGTCCATTACCATCATTTTACTGGCGATTTCACCTGTTTTGAACCGCAAATAGCGTTGTGTGGTGGTTATTTTGCTGTGCCCAAGGAGTCTTTGTAAATGCTCCAAAGTCCCTCCACGGTTTAGAAAATTAACTGCAAAGGAATGCCGCATATCGTGTGGGCGGATATGGCCTATTCCGGCTTTTTCAGAGGCGTGATTGAGTTGGTATTTTAATTTGTCTTTAGTCACTTTTTCAAATACAAGTCCGCTTTTTTGCGGATTTAAGCCCTGCAATATTTGCGCAATATCTGCGGTTAGCCCCAAGGTGCGCGGGCGTTCGGTCTTTGTTTTAGGAATATAAATTGTTCGGTGTGTAAAATCAATATTTTCCCAGCGCAGCCCCAGCAATTCTTGCCGTCTAAGCCCTGTATAAAACCCAATGGTGACACAAGGGCGCACTTCATCGCTAATGAATGGCAAGAGTTTTTGAATCTCTTGTTCATTTATCGGGTGGGCTTCAAAGGGTTCTGCATCGCGTTGTTTTTTAACCTTCCGGCACGGATTAGGCCCGCTGTACTTGTCCCAGTCGTTTAAGCAATTAAAAAACTTGCTGATAATACCAAAATAACGGTCCGCATTTGCATAGGAAGTTTCTAGGGCCTTTTGATTGTAAAAACTTTGCACCTCTAATGGGGTTATTTCCTTTAGCGTATAGTTAGCAAAGTGGTCTAAAATTTTCTCAAACATTGCCATATAGGTTTGTTTAGAAGGTCGTAATTCTATGTGATGTTTGATAAACAGGGGAGCCATATCCTTAAATAACTGGCTTTCTTGCATTAAGCGTGGGTCATTTTTGGCTTTATAGAACTCATCCATACATTTTGCTAGTTCCTTTTTTGCGGCAGATTCATTCATAGCAACAATTCTGCGATGTCTTTTCCCCGTCTTATCATAACCATCAAGCACATAACGTCCTTTCTTATCTTGATAAATTTTCATATCAAATATTCTCCAATATTATAATATCATACTATATAATAATATATGATATTGTCAAGTATTATATTTTCATGTCAAATCAAATTTGCTATTATCTATATATGCTAGAACAAGATAATCAACAAAAAATTAAAACGATAAGTTTTACGCTCCCTGAAGAACTACTGGCTCAAGCAAAGGCCTATGCTCAACGGGAAGATAGGAATTTGTCCTCTGTTATTCGGTTGGCGCTAAAAAAACTGCTAGAAACCGAGCAAGCTAAATAATAAGACTTAAAAATGCTCAAAAGAAGGTTCAGTAGAATCTTCTATCAGTTGTTCTATCTTGTCTCGCTTAAAAAGCAACTTTCCAAATAATTTGACCGTGCTTCCCTTTGGAAATTCTCCTCGGCATTTTTTAGCATAAACGGTTGCAATGGACAGGCGCAGATAGGTTGCTACCTCTTTGGGTGTCATAAGCGGGCTTACATTAGTTTGCATAGGTGTATTCCTCCGCACGAGCATTCGTCTGTATTACAGGGATTTTAGGGGGTATAAAATTATCATTCTTATATCTTTCTAAGGTGTCCAAAATGCTGTTTCTATCCATATAATCATGGGAAAATAAAGTATTGGAAATAATTTCTCTAAATACTTTTTCTTCCGGTAATTTGGGGGTTTGAATTTCTTTTAGCATGTTAAAATGCTGGTTAATTTGTTTTTTGGAATAAAACCTCTTTAGGTGGTTTTTGTATTCGTCATACCCCCAAAAGCTCATTTTGACAAGCGCCCCAAATAAAGCATTTCTTTTCTGTGCTCCATTGGATGCTTTATGCGTATTGCAAAATTGCTCTGCGCAGACTGCAATTTTTCCTAAGTCCTGTTGAATGGTATAAAAATTGTCTAACAGGCCTAATGTCCTATTTCGTAAAATTTTCCAACAAACTTCTTTCTTAAAAGCTGTTTCTAAGGTATTGGGCAACTTGTTGCTTATCCTATTTAGTTCAAAATCAACAGCTTTTTTATTATTCATTGAATATTCTAAATTGACCATACAACTGCCAGTTTCTTGGAATAATGCTTTTATATCCGGGGGCATAATATCATTTTTTATAGCCTCGGCGGTTTTGTCGTAAAGTTTTATACATTTATGTTGATAGTTAAAATGGACTCCCCAGCCTTCGGAATTTTCATAAATACTTAAACCCTTTTGGGCCCTTTTGGGAGTAGGAAGATTCTGTTTGCAAAGAAATTGCAAAACAGGGGAAGAAAGCGGGAATAGAATGGGTTTGTTCACATCCCAACCGGATAAATAGTGGCCCCGTAGCACAGATTCATCCGTTAAAATGCCTGCATATTCTAATCGCTCTACCAGCAGGGATAAAAAGCGGTCTAAGTCTTCTTCTTTGGTTTCGTAGATGTTTGTACCATATAAAAGTTTACTGGGGCACACTTGAATTTTAACCCTTTGTATTCCTCGTTTATCCGCATATATGTGTATATTGGGCATATAGTCATCGGTCTCTTTATATATAAATGCTTGTTGAAATCTTGTTTCTTCGGCTTTATCTAAATAGGCGTGTCTGGCTTCTCTTTCTCTCATGGGAATAATTTGGAAGTCTCCTGTATTGGCATATAAGTTAATGTTCATTCCGTCATTTGACATTCTGGCACCTCTTCAATTGGTCTAATCATTTTTTATTCGTTTTATATTAGAGCAGGTGCCATGCTAGCGTCCTGCTCTATATAATAATGAAACGTAAACCAAAGTTAGATTTTGGGGATAAAAAATAATGTAAAATAATTAATTTAACGTAATATTGCCTATAAACCCTGTATCAAAAACAAAGAAAATCTGATAACTTGAACGATGAATATTGGATTTCAAGGAATATCGTGTGAAACCTTTGTTCTTGTTGGTGTTATTCTCTAGCTAGTAAGTAAAGTGCAGGTGCAAAATGTCCACAAGTTATTCAGGTAAATTAATAGGAGGAACAGGCCAAAATGTGGTATCATAAGATTAAGTTTTAATAGGAGTTTTGCAGTACAACCGCTGGTAGCGGTAAACTTACAATTTATACTGTTTTTGGTGGTCGAAAGACCTCACTTTTGCGAAAGCAAAAGAGATTAGGAACCAAAAACAGTCGCTTTGGAACGCCACATGGAAGGCCTAATTACCCTTCTGTATGGCGTTTGTGCCCTTGCCCACATTATATTGGGCAGGGGCGGCGGCTGTTTATTTGTGTGATCCTAATCTCTCAAATAGCAGCCGCTATTTTTATTGTTTTCCAAAACAGTATTGGGAGACAATAAGATGAGTTTTTTTATTACAAATACAGATAGATTGGTTAGGGATTCCATCAACAATATTATCCCTAACTGCAACGACTTATATTTTTTAGTCGGATATTTTTACTTTTCAGGTTTCCAGTTAATCTACAAGCAAATAACACTAGAGCAAAATTTAAAGATTTTGGTAGGCCTACAAGCAGAATCCAGAATATCCAGTTATATTGAATATTCTTCCAGTAATGCTTTCCCTCCTCGCAGGGAACGCCGCAAGTGCTGGTATAAGACGGTTCAAAATATCATTGGACATAGTGATAAGTATGACAATAAGGCCAGTTACGAAGCTTTTAATTTGTTTATTAAGAAACTAAAAAATGGCACATTAGAAGTCAGGCAGACTAAAAATCCCTGTCATGCCAAAATGTATATTTTTCAAAACTCGCCTGCTCATAGCCAAAATGGGGATTTCATTGGGACCTCTATTACTGGTTCAAGCAATTTGTCCGCCAATGGCTTGGAACAAAACTTTGAAATTAATGTTTTACAACGAGATAATAATTTTGTCCAAGAAAGCATTCAAATATTTGAGAAACTATGGAATGAAAGTGAGATATTAGCAAAAAAAGATACTTTGCCCGAAGTAGAAACCGAGTTGTTAAGTAAGTTGTGGTTTTCCTGTAATCCCAGCCCTTTTTTGGTGTACTTAAAGGTTCTCATTGAATATTTTGATGTCCATAAAATAGAAGGTTTAAAAACCCCAAGCCAAGTTTTGGGGGATAATTATGCCGATTTGCGATATCAAGTAGATGCCGTTGAACAAGGGGTCAGAAGTCTCAACGAACACAACGGGGTGATTGTTGCCGATGTAGTAGGGCTTGGTAAATCTATTATTGCCACCACTATTGCAGCAAATTTTAATTTGCCTGTATTAGTGATTGCTCCACCTCACTTAATACCGCAATGGGAAGATTATTGTGTACATTTAAATAATCATAGTCAGGTGTTCAGTTCTGGAAAAATTGAGGATGCTTTGTTGTATGCGCAGAAACTTAACCGTCCTTATTTGGTAATACTTGATGAAGCCCACAATTATCGTAATCCAGATACCAAAGACTACAGTAATCTTGAAACTCTATGTCGTGGATATAAGGTAATTATTTTGTCCGCTACGCCGTTTAACAATAGACCGGAAGATGTTTTTGCATTGATTCACTTATTTCAAATTCCCGGTTATTCCACATTAAAGTCAGTTCAAAATCTTTCTTATTCCATGCAACAAATTGTTGAGGAGTATCAGAAAATTAAAAGAGAGGATAGTGATTCTGCTGACAAATACAAGAAAATTTCCAAAAAAATCAGAAACATAATTAAAGAGGTTGTAATCCGTCGCAACCGTAAAGACTTGGAATTTGGAATTTATCAAGAAGATTTAATTAAAAAGGGGATACAATTTCCTCAAATAGCAGCCCCCAAACTACTTGAATATTCTTTTGGTGATTATTCTCAAAAATATATAGAAACACTCCATCTTTTGGCTGACGAAAAAAGTCAATTTAAGGCAGCTAGATATAGGGTTTTTTCTTATGTTAAAGAAGAATATCAAGCCGAGGTGCGGGATTATTTGTCTATTCAGGGAGATCCGCAGAAAAACAATGCAAATTTCTTAAAAAGGTTGTTGGTCCGCCGTCTGGAAAGTTCTATTTACTCTTTTAACCAAACGCTTGAGAATATTATTTCTGCTACCGAAAGAACGTTGTCTTTTTTTCAAGATAAACACCGAGCTTTTATTTCTAAGACAACCTCTTTGGAGGATTTAGAAGATTTGCCCCTTGAAACTTTAGAAGAAGGGACAGATGTCAACGTTTTGGATAATTTTACTCAAAACAATATGTATATTGAATCCATTAGCCACTTAGCACCAGAACAGCAAACAGAATTGGCAGAAAAAGGTATTTATCTAATTCACCAAGATTTCTTAAAACCTGAATTTGAACAAGATTTGAAAAAGGACATAACGCTTCTTAAAAAATTAAAAGATACTTGGCGAGAATTGACTCCCCAAAATGATAAAAAATTAGTTTGTCTGAAAAATGCCCTCTATCGCCAAATAAAGGAAGATCCCAAACGAAAAATTGTATTATT
This sequence comes from Candidatus Avelusimicrobium fimicolum, assembly GCF_021632165.1. Classification (NCBI taxonomy): domain Bacteria; kingdom Pseudomonadati; phylum Elusimicrobiota; class Elusimicrobia; order Elusimicrobiales; family Elusimicrobiaceae; genus Candidatus Avelusimicrobium; species Candidatus Avelusimicrobium fimicolum. The sequence continues at coordinate 71,429 of NZ_JAJWTS010000004.1, read as the reverse complement.
TTCTGAATTTGCAGATACTATTACTTATTTGCGAAAAAATTTGCCCCAAAATGATGGCATTATTAAATTAATTTCTTATGATGCATCTCAGCCTAAAAAGATAAAAACAGCCATTCGTGCTGATTTTGATGCTAGCTTTGAGGATGCCCAAGACAACTATAATTTGTTACTTACCACGGATGCATTAAGTGAAGGTATCAATCTTAATCGCGCCGGAACCATATTTAACTATGACATTCCCTTCAATCCAACCCGCGTTATTCAACGTGTCGGGCGTATTAACCGTATTAATAAAAAGATGTTTGATGAGTTATTTATTTATAATTTTTTCCCTACCGAAATAGGCGAAGAAGAAATAAATATTCGCAAAATTACCAACCGGAAAATTACCATTATTGACGAGGTGTTTCGGGAAGATACCCGCTATCTTACATCCGATGAAACCATCAAAGCATCTTTACTACATAAGATAGAGACCAACACAGAAGAAGTCAGTTGGGAACAAAAATGCCAAGCGTTATTAAATGATATCAAAAAGAGTAATCCTGTAATATATCAGCAGGCTGCAAATTTGCCTTCGCGGGTGCGCATAGGCCGGAAGTCCCCTCTGCATTCCCCTGCCGGATTATTAATTTTTGGCCGGAGAGCAAGCGTAGGGGTGTTTAGTTTTTATGATGCCGAACAAAGCAAGATTGATTCCATTACCGATGAAAATGCGGTAAAGATGTTTGAGGCCTCGGAAGACGAAAAATCCTTGCCCATAACGGATGCCTTTTATGACAAATACCAACAAGCCCAACAGGGCTTGAACTTCAAACCCAATCCCGCGCTCACAGAAAATAAAAAATTAGTACAGGCCGTTTGGGGGCTAATCCCTCGGAGGTCCCAATCTCCCTATCTTCCATTATTGCGCGAGCTGGTTCCTCTTTTAAGCAAAGCAAAGTTGAAAATGATTCAGGCTATATGTGCTGGCACTGCGGCTAATGTTGAGCAAATTGAAAAACAATTAAAAGAAAATATATCTTCGGACTTTTTGGAGAGACAAATGCAACTGAAAGAGCAGGTAGAAAGACAACAAAAAGAAACCACCGTTATTTTATCTGTGGAATTTATCAAATAATCAAAAGGGGAATAATATGAAAATGGAAAGCTTATTGCATAGATATAATAGAACAGAAGTTTTGTACGATTTGGACACATTTTTGACAGACTTTACCCTCCAAGAAAGTGCCGTTCCTCTTAATGAAAAAAAATATGAATCAATAGACAAGGCTTATTGCTTAGGGGAAACCCCTCTTTTTTCTGTATTTGAAGTCCACCATCATCATGTTGCGGATGCACGGGTGGCTCTTACCAAACAAGCTGTGGAAATAATGAAAAGTCGCCAAAAGTTCACTGAATGCGCACTGTTCTTTTTCGTTCCTAAAAACTCCGATTCTTTTCGCATCTCTTTAGTTACGGTGGATTGGGCTGACAATAAAAAAGCCAGCAATCCTCGCCGCTTCTCTTTCCTGGTGGGAGAGAATCAAAAAATTCACACCGCAAGCCAGCAATTATCTTCGTCTGTTCGCAGTAGGGAAGATTTATTAAAAAGGTTCTCTATTGAAGTCGTTAATGATGAATTTTATAAGAAAATTTCCGAACATTTTGAAAATTTACTTAAGCAAATTGACTATCCCAATGTGTGTGAGCAAGCAAAACAGGAAGAAGCCAAACGCAATTTTGTCGTGCGTTTAATTGGTCGGCTCATTTTCTGTTGGTTCCTGAAAAAGAAACTCCGTCAGGATGGTACTCCCTTAATTCCCGAAAGTCTGCTTTCTTCCTGTATTGTGGGGAAGTATGATAATTATTATCACGACGTTTTAGAGCCGTTATTTTTTGAAACCTTAAATAAACCTTTTGAGGATAGAATTTCCAAGTGCAAAATGGGGGATTTTCAAAATATTCCCTTTTTGAATGGCGGATTGTTTGAAGCGCACTTGCCAGAAGACGGTTATAAATATGATAAAACAACAGAGACTTGCTTCTTGGGAGCATCCGTTACCATTCAAAATAATTGGTTTATCAACTTTTTTGAAACATTAGAAACCTATAATTTTACTATTGATGAAAATACTTCCACGGATATTGATTTAGCCGTTGACCCAGAGATGTTAGGGCGTATTTTTGAAAATTTGTTGGCCTCTATTAATCCGGAAACAAAAGAATCTGTCCGCAAGGCAACTGGCTCTTATTATACCCCGCGCGAAATTGTAGATTATATGGTCACGCAGAGCCTTAAACAATATCTTTACACCAAAACCGATATTTCGCACGGTGTGATAGATTCTCTATTTGATTTTGAAGATGGAACCATTAGTGATGCAGACAAACAAAAAATCCAAAAAGCTTTATTGACTATTAAGGTATTAGACCCAGCAGTCGGTTCAGGTGCATTTCCTATGGGGATGTTGCAAAAAATGCTGGCTGTCTTAAATAGGATGGGTTTATCCACCCAAAATTCCATTAATAAGACCTTGGATTATCAACATAAACTGGACATTATCCAACATTGCATTTATGGGGTAGATATTCAGCCAATGGCTATAGAAATTTGCCGTTTGCGTTTCTTCTTAACCCTTATTGTGGATGAATCTTCCGATGATCCGCAACCGCTACCGAACTTAAACTTTAACTTTGCGTGTGCAAATGCACTTATACCATTAGATAATAATAACATACTAGAACTTAAGCAAAAAATACAAAGTAAATCTGCCGAAATTGAACAGAAAGAGAAACATCCTTTATTAAAAGAACTAAAAGAACGGAATATATTGGAATTTTCTAAAGAACAACAAGAACAATTGAAAACTATTGCTAAAGAAATAACTAAACTAAAAAAAGAGAAGGAGACTATAAAAAAAGAATTAGGAATGGCGGATGTTAATAGTTTTTTAAATGGTGAAGATTATATTGCTCAGTTGCGTGCCTATAGAAAAGAGTTTTTCGCCTCTTCTGGCAAGAATAAAGAAATCTTAAAAAATAAATTTATTGAGACACAAAGTAAAATGTTAGATGCTTTGCAGGCAAATGATTGGGGAAATGGAAAAGTTATCAAACTGCAAGCATGGAAACCATTTGAAAACAATTCTACAGATTGGTTTGACCCTGCTTGGATGTTTGATGTAGAAGATGGTTTTGATATTGTGATTGCAAACCCCCCGTATATTCGAGTTCAACATATTCCACATCACTTGATAGATCTATATAAAAAAACTTATGTTACCGCATGGAAAAGAGTCGATATATCCACTTTATTTATAGAACTAATGACCAACTTTCTTTCACTGAATGGAATCCTTTGTTGTATAACATCCAATCAATTTGTATCTGCAGAATACGGAAGACTTATGCGGAAATATTTATTAGAAAAAACTTTGTTATCAAAAGTAATAGATTTTGGGGATTTAGCAGTTTTTGAAAATGCAATTACATATGTTAGCATATTCTTTTTGACAAAGAACCAAAAACGAACCTTTGAATATTATAAAGTTCCCAAATTGCCATTTGAAAGCCCACGTTTTTTTGAAAAATGCTCTATTGAAGAATTTTCTGAAGAACCATGGTCTTTTGTGTTTAGTACGGAAAAGGGCCTCTTAAAGAAATTACAGCAACACGTTCCTCTATCAAAAATTGCCTTTTCAAAAGGTGGTATTATAACGGGAAACGATGATTGCTTCATTTTTGAACAAGACAATCTTCCTGTTGAAAACCATTTATCATTAGATCTGATTAGAACAGATAATATAAATCGTTATGTGCTAGGAAGTCCAAATTTAAAAATTTTCTATCCGTGCGTTTTGGACAATAACGGGAAAACTTCTGTATTGGATTTACGGCAAATTGCTAAAAAATATCCGCGAGCGTATAAACACATTATGGACAATGCGGATGCTCTCCGAGCAAGAAAAGATTCGAGAAAAACTATGGGAGAGAAAAAAAATTGGTATTCGCCAGTACGATTTGGAACTTTAGAATTGTTTAATGGAGAAAAAATTCTTACGCCAGGGATTGTAAAACATAATAAATTTGTTCTTGATAATGTTGGATATGCTTTTTCGTTTGGAAACATGTATGCAATTATTTCACGTGGTGAAATAAACATTAAAGTATTGCTTGGTATCTTAAATTCTAAATTAGTTGAATTTTACCTCCATTGTGTTGCTCCTGTTAAACAAGGAGGGTATTATTCGTATGGTGCTACCGTCCTAGATAAAATTCCATTAGCTTACCCTGAGAAAGAAACAGAGAATAAACTCCTTGCTCTTGTGGATTACATTCTCTCATTGAAAAGACTTGATCCTCAAACCGATACTAGCAGTTTGGAAAAGGATATAGATTGTATTGTCTATAAACTATACGGATTAACTGAAGAGGAAATAAAAATTGTGGAAGAATCTCAACTGAAAAAAATCAAAAACTAACATCAAAAACTTGTCAAATTCCCTAGTGTATGGCTTAGTACTAGGGAATTTTTATACATAGTTGGGGTGTCTTCCTTGTATTGCGGTTTATCTCCGTGTTTTATTGGAAAATCAAAGCATTTTGGGGCCGCAGTAATCCGACAACTCCGACTCAAATAAGAGATTCCCGTTGAGAAACGAGAATCTCTAACTGATATTTGATATAAGGATTGAACCTATGCGTGCGCGTAAATTATATAAGCATTGTTATTCGCCCCCGACAAAATGGCTTTATGGCAATCCTTTCACCTGTTTTGAAGCGCAAATAGCGTTGCATATTTATTTTTTACCGCAGTGGATAAACGGCGGGCGGTACTTTTTGATACGCGGGTTTCGGGCCGCCGGTGGGGGAAGTGTGGGCGTTTGCGCAGAAGTTATACTTTCTCTCAAATAGCGCAAATCACACTTCACTTTGTCTTGAAAATCCTTCATTTCCTCTTTTTGTTTCTGTTTGAAGACCGCCCACTCTTGTTGCAGTAGCAACACTTCGCCGTAGGGTGAAACGGACGGAGCAGAAGCCTTTTCCCCGTTATCTTTCCCGCTGTCCACGGGAGCACGCTGTTGGCCTTGCGTTGCGCCAGTATTAGCGGTAGGAAGTGGCACCGCGTGGGCTAGCATAAAGGCCATATCTTCTTTGGCTTTATCCAAATTATGTTTCAACTCGTAATTATCACTTCGCACTTTCAGATACTCTTCCCACGCGGGTTGTTTGACCCAATATTTTCTTGACAAAAACATTACTCCCATACCGAGAGCAAAACCGTATAAACACCATAACCAAATATTTGCCATATTAATCCTCGCTCTTGGGGGCATCAGGTAATGATACGGGAGCCGTTTCGTTATCCAAATAAGGTTTTACGGAGTTTTTGTGATTAATGCCCAGCCTTTCCAAATGCTCCGCCGCCCGAATAATGCCTTGCTTGCCTTGCAAAGCCGTATTGGCATCTTCATATGCTTTATCGGCCGAGTTTAAGGCGCTCTTAATCCCGTCCATACGCTCCAAAAAGCGAAGCACCCGGGTGTGCATATCTGCCCCTGTTTTTAAGATTTCGTCCAACATTTTGCTGGTGCGTTCCACCCGCCACAGTTGTTCCACCACCTGCATAACGGAAAACAGGTTAGACGGCGTTACGATAGCCACTTTTTTAGATTTGGCATACGCGTTTAAGTCTTTATCCGCCTTTAATGCCGCAAAGTAGGCATATTCAATCGGGATAAACATAAAAACAAACTCCAAGCCGTTTTTGATGAGTTTGGCCTGATAATCTTTGGCGGAAAGTTCGTCAATATGTTTGCGGATGGCAGAGAGGTGCTGTTTCAAAAATTGCGCGCGGTCTGCTTCGTTCGTGGCGTTGCTCCAATCTACATAACTGTTAATAGACATTTTGGAGTCAATAATAATATGTCTGTCCCCCGGTAAATGGACGATAAAGTCTGGCAGTTGGCGCTCATTATTTTCGCCCTTAAAGCATACTTGTTTGTCATATTCGCGGCCCTCTTGGAATCCTGCGGATGTCAGCACTTCTTCCAAGGTCAGTTCGCCCCAGCAACCTTGCGTTTTGGGCGCTTTTAACGCATTGGTTAAGTTTTCGGCCTCTTTGGACAAAGTTTCGTTCATTTCCAGAGTTTTGGAAAGCGCGTTTTTCAATTCCTCGTGGCGGGAAATACTGCTGTCCTTAAACTGGTTTAAGGTGCCGTTAAAGCGGTTCATGGTTTCCGTTAAGGGCGTAAGCAGGCCGGCACTTTGGCTTTGCAGTTCACTGCGGGATTTGGAGAGGGCCTCCTCGGCCTGTTTTTTTAACGCGCCGACGGATTCGGCCGCCATACGGCTAAATTCACTCTGGGATTTTTCTTGCAAGGCGCTGAATTTTTTTTCTTGCTCGCTCATCAGTTGGCGCAGGTTTTTTTCTTGCTCCGCCTGGGCTTTTTCCAGCGCTTCTTTTTGTTCCCGCACTTTAATTTGTTCCTGTTCGGCCGTTTTTAACTTGGCGTTGGCGTCTTCCAGTTTTTGGGTTAAGTCGTCCAACTTGTTTTTTTGTTCCTGGTTGGTGCGCGCCAATTCCTCGGCCCGCCCCGCCGCTTTTTGGCTTTGGGCCAGTTCGTTTTGGGCGGCGCGTAATTGTTCGGCGGTGGTTTTTAAGGTGGAGTCCAGCTCGTCATATTTCCCGGCCTTAAAAAGCACGGCCTCGTCCGTTTTCGGCTTTTTGAGCAGCCACGCCGTCAGCGCGCCCACTCCGGCGCCGATAAGGGCAATTAATAGCATTGTTTCCATAAATTTTCTCCTAATGTGTGGTTATAACTCAAACCCTACGCTTAACAGCACTTGGTTATAGGTGGAGTTATACCTAAAATCTAAAAGGTAGTCGTCGGCGGCGCTACGGTCTTGGCTTCTTGCGTAGGAAATTTCCCAAAACAAGTTTTTGTGTTTTTTGCCTAAACCAAAAGAGTAAAATTTTCCGAGTTTTCCGTCCGAAGATTGAACCAGAAACCCGCCGACATTTACGCCGCCCTGCCCAAAAACATACCAATAATCGGTCCCAGTAATGCCAAAGCGTATTTTGGTACCCAGATAAATGGGGGTTATCCATAATTCTTTGGTTTTATGGGTGGGATAGGCTTCGTTGGGCAAAGGCCCCGGCGCGGAAATATTCAAGCGTTTGAGTGTTCCAGAAACTCCATATCCCAGCGCAAAGTGCCGGTTCAAATAATGGTACTGTTCCAACGCTACGGAAAAATTCCCCGCGGTGGAGTTGCTGGTAGTTTCGTCAATACCCACCGTTGTATAGGAAGGAGACCACCAAGAAGTAGACGTCATCACGCTTGCCGTTTTGTTGGCCGTGTAGTTGTGTTTACCGGCTACACTGATAGACGTTTTTAGGATACTTTCCGTAGAGAGCAACTCTTTCTTTTTACGCAATTTTTCCGCTTTTGCCTTTTGCACTACTTCCGTATCCAAAATCCGGTCGCCGGCCCCCTGCATGGTTAATGCCATGCAGGAGGGGCTCAACAGCACACCCGTAAGCAGAATTAAAAAAATGTTTCTCATCATTATTCAATTCCGTAGGGGGTATTATCCGTGGTGAATGGGCCGAAGATTTTCCAGAATTTATAGGCTTTTCCGGCTTCCATTTTGCCGCGTACCTGGTAGTTCAAAATGGTGCGTTGGGTACTCAGGTTCGTCAGTTCTACTCTAAAATGTACCAACCCTTTCTTTACATTTTTCCAATACACCACATAAAAACTGCGTTTACTGCCAATGCCGTCTTGCAACGGTTTAACGGTAATTTTATAAGTGGCGTTTTCCGGCGTATCGGCCACCGTGTAGCTGGCTTGCCGCAAGTTTTGCTCAATCATACTTTTTAAGGCGGCGTTGCGGGCGGAAGTCTGGTTCAAATCCAGTATTTCCACATAAAACTTACCGTTTTTGATGGTTTGGAAGTTTTCCGTAATGTATTTAAGCTGGTGATAATTGGAAACGAGCTTTTCGTATTCGTTTTCAATCACCGTCACGGCTTTTTTGGTGTTTTTGGGCTTTACGGCTTTTACAACGGCTTTTAATTCCTCTATATTGCCGGAATTAAAAAACAGGACTTCCGTGGTGGCAATTTCGGCCGACGCGTTGCGCAGTTCTTGTTCATACGCGTTGGTATAGGCATAATCCGCAGTGTTTTTATGCCCGTCAATAAAGGTGCAGCCGGTCATCATCAGCCCGGCGCACAAAAGTACAGCAAACGACGTTTTCGTCATGAATGCCTCGCAATTAATGGGTAGAGCTAAGGGAAAGGGGGCCTTTTTAGAGCATAAAAAAGCGACGCATTACCCTGAGCTATTCCACTAACCCGTAGTAATAGGCGCCGCCGCCTGTCCCCTTGCGGAAACAGGCAAATCAAACGACTATCTTGGAGTGGAATATGCCTCACAACGTGTTTTTACACCCGTTGCCCGGCTATGCGCAGGCCGTACCTGCGCTTCCTTGATAATCACAATTATCTTCTATTAATATAGAATTTTTGGAGGTTTTTGTCCAGCCACTTTATAAAAACGACATTAAAACGGCAAAAATGCTATAATAAACCTATGTCTAAAGAAATCGTCAGCAAAACAAAACGCATGGCCGATATTTTGGCGCTTTTGGAACAAAGCGCGGTCAATATGCCGGCTTTGGTGGAAAAATTAGGGGTATCCAAACGCACCTTGCAGCGGGATTTGCGCCTGATGCAGGAAGCCGGCGTGCCGGTTGTGTCCCCTAAACAGAGCGTTTATACATTTGTGGACGGTTTTTCTTGCCGGAGAGTGCGGGTTTCGCCCATGCGCGCCGCCTTGCAGGTGACGGCCTATGAGGTGGCTAAACAGTGCGGGGTGGACTTCCGCCCTACCACCCAAGAGGTGCGCGCCCTGTTTGCGCCGAAAGACTCGGAAAAATGCCAAACGGCCAAAACGGCGGATTTTGAGCCGCAGTTTGGGCTGAACGGCCAAATGATTTTTAACGCGTGCGAAAAGCACCAGTTTTTGCGCATTACCCTGCCCAAAAAGCGCAGTTTAACTATTCGCCCCTACCAGGTGTGGCTGATTTTAGGCCGTTGGTATGTGGTAAGTATGAACGCCTCGGGCGAAATGAGCCGCTACGCGGTGGACGAAATCAGCGCGTGCGAACCGCAATTTAACCCCGGCTCCTATGTGCCGGCCGAGTTTACGCCTATCCCTTTTGCGCTTTGGCCCATTTGGAAAATGACCCGCACTTGGCTGAACCAGGATATGAACCGGAAGGCGTTTTTGGCTCAAAAATTGGCAAATGACGTATTAATGTCGCAAAAGCAAAAAACGGAACAAGCCCCTGCCACCGCGGCCCCGGCTCCGTCGGAGCAGGCTGAAAAAACAGCGCCGCAAAGCGTGCCTAATTTGCCGCAAAACATGCCTGCCGGGCCGCAAAATCCTGCCGAAACCGAGTCCCAAAACCACGATTTAGCCTCCAATTCCCCTGTTTTACCCCCAGAAATTCAAATAGATGGCTAAAAACGCCGTTATTGTGGCGTAAACAAATCGGCCATTGACAAACCCCGTCTAAAATGGTATAATATATTTATAAGAAAGATAGAAAACGGCTTTTTAGTGTCGTTTTTATAAAATTAACCTTATTTTCGTTTTGGTCCGGGTTTGTACCTGTTGGCGCGAACGCAACGGCAAGCCCACCGCCAAATTTCCCGCATTGTTTAGAAAGGTTAATGGTTGGGTTGTTGTTAAAAATCGCAACCGGGGTGTTTTATTCCCTAAAAATGATTTTTAACGACATATTAAAGACGGTATTTGAAAATTATAAAGAGAGGTGTACTATGAGCCAGAAAAAACGGATTATTGTTTGCAGTCAGTTTGTGCATCAAGCGGCGTACCCGCGGATGGGGAAAGGTTCGTCTTCTCTTTATAACAGGTTTGAGCCATTGAGCGACGACCACGGAAATTTTTATTAATATTCCACTAACCAGTAGTAGTGGGGGCCGCCTGTCCGCCCTACCGGCAGGCGGCTTTACCGAAAACGAGGTATTATAGAACATAAACAATTAAGTCATATATCCATTTAGAGTGTACGAGGGACAAGCCCTGGGACTACACAGCAACCTGCCAAGGCAAGGTGCTAATGCTTGCACAATGGGAACTAAAACAGATTTTTAGCCTTTAGAACCCATTTGAGACGATGGGTTCTTTTTTTACAACCACTCTCATCAGACAAACAGGGAGTTTTTTATTTATGCAAAAAGTATATGTATCAAGAAAAGCCTATATGGCGGCGTGGGCCAAATACAAACCGGTGGTGGATACGCACCAACCTTGCACTTACGGGCATGACGAAAATTTAATTTACGGTTATTAAGGGGAAACTATGGAAAAGGAACAAAAGAAAATAAACAAATATGCCTCCCGTTCCCAAATGGTGGAAGATATTATTACTTGGAACGATTTTTACGGCCCTGCCACCAAAGAGGCCGCGTATAAGGAGCGGTTTGCCGAAATACACGCCCGCCTGTTGCACTCGGACGGCGCAAAATTCCCCTTGGCTGCCTTTATCCAAAAACATAAATTATCCGCGGTGGAAGTGTTTTTGCTATTGCGGGTATCGGCATGGATACCTTGCGGCTCGTGTCTGTCCCGCTCTATAAAATTACAACTCTTTTGCAAGATGCGCAAATTATCGGCACGCGCACGGAAGCCATGCGTGTTTTATTGGACCGCCAAAGCGCTTTATTTACCGCAGGGGTATTGGGCGTTGCGCGCGGGTGCATAGAGTTAAAGCATAATTTCCTGTCGGCTCCGGCCCTCGCCCGCAAAAAAACGGTTAAAAAGCGCACCCTCAGCCCTCTGCGCGTATTAAAAGAATTAAATAAATATGTAATTGGGCAAGAGGCGGCCAAAAAGCAACTGGTGGCGGGCGTGTTTGAACATTTGGCCAAATGCGCGCGTGCCAAAAAAGGCGAACCCTTCACCAAAAGCAACATTTTTATCAGCGGGCCGACGGGGTGTGGCAAAACGTATCTGTGCCAATGTTTAGCCAAAATACTCAACATTCCGTTTATCCACGCGGACGCCAGCCAATATACGCAAACAGGATATTCGGGGTTAAATGTAAGCGATATACTTACGCCGCTATTATCCCAATGCAAAGAAAGGGGGAAACTGCCGGTTGCTATTGTGTTTGTGGACGAAATAGACAAACTCCGCGCCAATACGGAGCGCTGGGGAGTATCAAGCACCAATGTTCAAATGGAATTTTTGCGACTTTTGGAAGCCAAAACGGTACTTTTGGAACAGCGGCTTTTGGGGCGGACGACGACAGAGGTTGACATCAGCCAAGTGCTGTTTGTGGCGGGCGGCGCGTTTGAAAACCTGCTAGTGCGCCACGATGCCGGAAAAGACATCGGTTTTACCAAAGCGCCCGCGGTGTATGGTAAAACGCTGACGGCGGATGACTATATACAATCGGGCATAGTGCCGGAGTTAATGGGGCGGTTTACCTATTTGGTGCAGTTAAGCGGGTTGGAAAAAGACGAACTGCGCCGTATTTTGCTAAACCCTTACCACGGGCCTTTTCAGCAATACAAAGACTTGCTTAAAAGCCAACAGGAACTACTGCCGGAATTGGTGGAGCAAATGGTCAATGCCGCCTATGAACGCCGCTTGGGCGCACGCGGACTTCAACAGCAGGTGGGGCGGCTGTTCCAAGAGCAATTTTTACAGCAGAGTGTGCAAATTGAACTATAAGAGGAGCCAAACGTATGGAAGAAGAAAAAAACAATCCTCCGGCACAAAATAATAGTGCCGGACCAGACAAAAAGAAAGAATCCGCCAAAGGATTAACCGATAAGGAGATGCAGGATATTATAGAGGAACGGGCAAATTTCTTACAAACAGGAAAAATCTCCGGAGTTGATTTTCATACTGGCAGAAATTTAGTTGCCAGCGGGCTAGCCGCTCTTGTTGGATACTTTGGTTTCGTCCCTCTTTTGGTGGTATGGTATTTTAATAATACTTTTCTTGGCGCAAATAGCGTACCACTTTTTAAGTTTTTAAGTATGGATAATAATGGAGATAATATGGGAATATCTATTTTAGTATCACTTGGTATTGTAGGGTTGGCGTTGTTTGGGGTGGGCTGTCTTATTGCGCTTATCTTTACGGGTGGTTTGAACGGCCCTGATTTTACCAAGAAGTATGAAGAAGAATGTGAAAAAACAAAAAAATTAGTGTTGGAATTGGGAAAGCACTTGAAAGAAGATGTGACACCGGAAATTCAGAAGGCGGAAATAACTATAAATGCGCTGCATAAAGAAAACACGAAACTTGAAAAGGCCCTCAAAGCCAAAGAGGAAAATTTTGGCAGAAGAATAAAAGAATTGTCTGCCCGCAACAAAGAAAATGAAAAAGTGGCCCTTTCTTTAATGAAAGAAAATGACGATTTGCGGGCGGAACAAAACCTGTTGCGCCGCCAACTGGGCAATGTGCAGGAGGATTGCAAAGCCGCCTTGCGTAAAAAAGAAAACGAGTTGGACGAAATGGCCCATAAAAACAATCTTTTACGGGCAGATTTGGAGCATTTGCGTACCAAAAATCAGGGAGAATAAAATGTTGTCTTTACAAACACACGAAAAATTTATGCAGTCTATTGCTCCACGCGAAATGGAGCCGGGGTTTTATCAAGTGCATTGGTTTAACCCAAAGCCTATTTCGGGCTTCCCCGGTATGTTTGGTATGATGCACCTGAGTTTAGAGAGCAAAAATAACCAAAAATCCTTTGTGCGTAACGGCCAGGAGCCTCTTTCGGGAGGAATGGTTATTTTGCCCATTGGGCGGGAAATTAAACAGGTAGATGAGGTGTTTGCAGCCGTTGGTGCGGTACAAGGGCAGGGTTTTACAGGGAGGTATGTGTTTCAAGGAAATACCTTTTATAAAAATTCCCATACGGCGGATTTTGCCCAAGCCACGTTGCCGGAGTTAAAGCGGGTGGCGAGTTCCCTATTAAAAATGCTTCACTTGCCGGCCGTGCTTATCAAGCATTTTGATAGTGGTAATATTTATGTAATGACCCCAGAGTGGAAAGAGGGTGTTGTTTTCCCGCGGGATTATTCCAATGTGGTGGCGTGGCTGCCGCATACCAGTGTTTTTTTACCAGGAACGCCGACGGCAGATTTGCGGCGGGATGCACATATTTTAGCCGATTGGCGTTTGGAAGAAATTTGGAACTTTTTGCCTAGTCCGCTGACGAGCGACTATTCCCGCTTTGCGGTAGATTTGGAACGCTATGCAAACGATAAAAAGGAGCCTATGGCTCAAGCGGGTATGGGCGTTTTGTATAACCGGCTGATTGACGGCATTAAATTTGACCGCAAAATATTAGGCCCGCAAAAGCGGCTTGTGAACTATTACGAAAAACAGCATAAACGCCTTAAAAAAGCCGTTTTACAGGCCGGAGAAGGGGCGCTACTGCTGGATTTGCACAGTTTTTTCCCCGCGCCGCTCCCTTGCGATAGGGATAAATCTATGCCCCGCCCCGATATTTGTTTGGGGTTTAATGACGATTTAACCGCGCCCGATTCCTGTAAATTGCGTGCAGTGGAAAATATGCTAAAAAAGTGCGGCTACCGCGTGGCTATAAATAGCCCTTTCATGGGAGCAATGACCACCCCGGTAAACATCCGCTATACGGCGCTGATGATAGAAATTAATAAAAAATTGTATCTACCAGAAGCGGAAATTTTTGCACCCAGTACAACTAGGGAAAAACAACCTTTATTACCTAATGCGCAAACCTTGCGTGAAGCGTTGCAAGATGTGGTGGAAATTTTATTAGAATGTTCTAGGAGTTAACCTCGGATGAAAGTGTAAAGAAAGAACTTGCCAAACAATTACCCTAACATAAGGTCAAATATTAGGCCATGTGCGTAAAGTTTCTTCTGCGGAGATATGGTAAATTGCACACCATATCTCCGTATTTTATGGAGGAAATTGAAACGTTTGGGCGCTTTAATAAGCCAATATAAGCATACTATTTGTTGTGCCTTATGATATCTTTGTCTCCATAAATACGAACCACGATACTGCAGTTTGGGAAAATTCTCCAAAATTTTTCCCGCAAATTTTTAGAGAGGGCATTATGTAAAAAATCCCAGAAAAATTTTTGCCCCAATCCTCTTTTTGTAAATCAGAAAAAATTATTTTTGTGATGTTATAAACTACTGGTGGCATAAGAGCGCCTACAACCTTCTTTTTGACCGGCGAAAGCAAGCGGCTGGGGTTGGCGTTAAAGTTATCAATAAGGGCTAAAATTTTATTTTCCCAAGGACAATAAACTGTACAGGAGAGAAAATATTAGTATTGCCCCAAAACAGCGAACAAAAACCTCTTGCCATTGCCAAAATATTGCCAAAAAAACTACAAAAAACCGCAAAAATGCACAAAAAATGACCCTTTTGGATTACTAATCGAAAAAGCAATAAAATCAGTATAAAATAAGAAATCCTCGTCGTAAAACGAGGATTATAAATGGTGCCCAGTATAGGGATTGAACCTATGACCTTTCCCATGTCAAGGGAACGCGCTACCGCTGCGCCAACTGGGCTTAAATTCGTTACGATTTTACTGCCTTGCCTAGTGGGCGCGTTCCCTTATAGCGGGAACGGTCTTATGGGATTAGCGCTGCGCCAACTGGGCATAAATTTGTTTGACTACTTATTTATTATACAAAATAACCCGCCCTAAATAAAGAAAATCCTTTGTTTGCCGTCGGGAAAGGTTAAAGCCGCAAGGACTTCTGCCAGCAAGGCCAAAGCAACAAAGAAAGGTATTTTTTACTTTGACGGTTTTGTGCTGAACGGATTTTTATTTCTTTTTGGCGGTACGGTCTTTAAAAATATGTGCATCTACCAAGCGTTTGAAAATTTTTCCGCGCTGTTCAAAATCCTTAAATTGGTCAAAACTGGAACACGCGGGCGACAGCAACACCACATCACCCTTTGCCGCACCGGCCATAGCCATTTCTACCGCCTTTTCCAAAGAGCCGCAGCGCATCAGCGGAAAGGCCCCGTGCAACTCCCGCTCAATCTTATCCATCGCCTCACCGATTATCAGGACGCGCTTGCAATAATCTTTTAAATATGGGAGTAATACCTCGTAAGAGGCTCCCTTATCTCGTCCGCCTAAAATCAGCCACAGATTTTGTGTCTTTTCAAAACTTTTAAGGGCTGTAATGGTGGAATCTAAATTTGTGGCCTTGGAATCGTTTACATACACCACGCCGCGGTGGTACGCAAATTGTTCAATGCGGTGCTCCATGGCTTCAAACTTATCAAATACCGTTTGAATTATTGTTGCGGACACGCCGGCAGACAAAGCCATTAACGCGGCGGCCATAGCATTTTCCACATTGTGAATCCCTTTTAAATGTGGGGGGCGGATTTGGTGTCCCTCGCTGAAAATCAGTTCATCTCCGTCAAAAAACACGTCCGTTTTGAGCAAATGTTTGGGATGTGTGGAAAATGCCAACACCTTGGATTTGGCTTTTTCCACCAATTCCACACAAACGGTATCGGCGCCGTTTACCACCAACACATCGGCGGTGCGTTGGTTTTTAAACACCTTGGCCTTGGCTTTGATGTAGTTCTTCATTCCGCCGTGGTGGTCCAAATGGTCTGGTGTTACGTTTAAAATGCAGGCAAAATTCGGGCGGAAATAGGTGCTGTCCTCCAATTGGTAACTGGATACTTCAATTACCACATCATCACCTTTTTTTACTTGTCCTGCGCAGAGCGAAACCGGACTGCCGATATTGCCGCACACAAACACTTGGCGTCCTTTATTTTCGCGTTGGGCTTGCAGTTTTAAAATTTCGCCCAGCAGCGCGGTCGTGGTTGTTTTTCCGTTTGTGCCTGTTACCGCAAAGACACGCACCCCTTTGGGTATAAAGGCAAGTGCGGTTTCCAGTTCGCTAAATACGGGAATGCCCAGTTTTTTGGCTTCCGACAAAGCGGGAGATTTAGGAAAAATGCCTGGGCTTTTTATCCAAAAATTACATTGAAAGAGGGCTGATGAGTGCCCGCCTGTTTCCACGCGCACCCCTTTGGGAAGCGCAAAAGCCTCCGCGTGTGCCATAGGGGCATCCTCGCTGATGAGTACGTCAAAGCCGTTTTTCGCAAGCAAGGTGGCCACGGCGCGCCCGCTTTTTCCCAAGCCTAAAACACCCGCGCGGTTGCCGGATAATTTTTCTCTCTTAAACATTTCTTTTTCTCCCGTGCAAAAAGGCGCGGACGGTTTCCTGGTCGGAAAAGTGATTTTTTTTCGTGCCGATAATTTGGTAATCCTCGTGCCCTTTCCCTGCAATAATTACGATATCATTTTTTTGTGCAGATGATAATGCCCGGCGGATCGCTTCGGCGCGGTCAGGCACCAATTCGTAATTGCTGGCTCCTTTCATTCCTTGCAAAATATCGTTAAAAATTTTTTTCGGTTCTTCGCAACGCGGGTTGTCGTTTGTTAAAAAAACATAATCTGCGCGCGTGCAAGCCGTATGTCCCATTAACGGACGTTTGGTGCGGTCCCGCTGGCCGCCACAGCCAAAGACGACAACCGTGCGCCCTTTTTTAAAAGGGGCAACCGTATCCAAAGCGCGGTTTAATGATTCGTCCGTATAGGCAAAATCCACAAAGGCAAAAAAGTCTTGGCCTTCGTCTATGCGCTCCATACGGCCCGGCACACCGGGCAAGGCGGCAAGGCCTTGTCTAATGGTTGCTTCGTCTATCCCATTGGCGCAGGCTGCCGCATAAGCGGCCAAGGCATTATATACATTGTGCCGCCCCAATAAGCGGATTTGCAGCGGGGACCCGTTTACACAAAACGAGGTTCCCTCCAAACTTTCGCAAATGTCTGTGGCTTTAAAGTCGGCTTCTTTTTCCAGCCCAAATGTAATCACATTCACTCGGCCCTTTAATAAATTTATCAAGCGTTCGCC
This sequence comes from Candidatus Avelusimicrobium fimicolum, assembly GCF_021632165.1. Classification (NCBI taxonomy): domain Bacteria; kingdom Pseudomonadati; phylum Elusimicrobiota; class Elusimicrobia; order Elusimicrobiales; family Elusimicrobiaceae; genus Candidatus Avelusimicrobium; species Candidatus Avelusimicrobium fimicolum. Next base: position 54,434 of record NZ_JAJWTS010000004.1, on the reverse strand, counting down.
GTATGGGTCATCCGCGTTAATGATAGCGGTGCGGTTGGGTTTTGGATTGGCGGGGTCAGCCAAGTTTTCAAACAGTTTTTGCTTGGCTAAAAAATAATTTTCAAAGGTGTGGTGATAGTCCAAATGGTCGCGCTGTAAATTGGTAAAAACAGCCGTATCGTACCAAATGTGCTTAACACGCTGTTGGTCCAATGCGTGGGAGGAGACCTCCATTACCACATTTTGGCATCCGTCCTCTTTCATTTGCGCAAGCAGGTTAAAAAGGGGAATAGCCGCCGGTGTCGTGTTGGGGGCCGCGCAAAGCACTTTCCCGCCCATACGGTAGTTAACAGTACCCAGTACGCCCACTTTTCGCCCGGCACAAGTTAAAATAGATTCCAGCAAATACGCAATAGAAGTCTTGCCCTTGGTCCCTGTAATGCCAATCATTTGCATTTCATTTGACGGCTTTCCGTAAAATTCATAGGCGGCATCCGCCATATCGCGGTCAATATCCGTAGATTGCAAATAAGGGGCAGGGCAATGTTCCGGCCGGGGTTGGGCGGATACTACCATTACGGCACCCCGGCGGACGGCCTCATTAATAAACTGGTTACCGTCTGCATTGGCGCCTTTTAAGGCAAAAAAAATGCTTCCCGGGTGAACCTCTTGCGAGCGGAACGTAAGCCCGGTGATGTGCAAGCCTAATCGGGTGGCTTCTGATAATACAATGCTGGACATATAAGATATGGTATCAAATTGCTAGAATATAGAAAATGAAAAAAACGACCCGCTATTTTGAAACCTTATATACCCGATACAACAAACGCAGTTTGTGTAACCCGGACCCGCTGCAATTTTTGTATGATTATCCCGCCGTGCGCGAGCGGGAAATTGCCGCGTTGGTGGCGGCTTGTTTTGCATACGGGAACGTCAAGCAGATTATTAAAACGGTAAGTTGGGTGTTAAACGCGGCAGGCTCTTCCCCTCGGCAGTTTGCGTTGTCTGCCACTCCCGATAAACTGGCCCGTATTTTTAAGGGCTTTAAATACCGTTTTACTGCGGAGCAAGAAATTATTTCCTTTTGGCTGGCTGTTAAAACTATTTTGCAGAAATATGGTTCGCTGGAAGATTGTTTTTTGGCTTATTATACCCCGGCGGATGAAACAGTACTCCCCGCGTTAAAAGGTTTCGCGCGGGAACTGCTCCGCGGGTGTGATTTGCACTCCCTGGTGCCGGACCCGGATAAAAAGAGTGCACTTAAACGATTAAATTTATTTTTGCGCTGGATGGTGCGCAAGGATGAGGTGGACCCCGGAGGCTGGGCGAAAATAAGCCCCGCACAACTGCTTGTACCGCTAGACGTGCATATGCACCGCATCGCCCAAAAACTGGGCCTTACCAAGCGAAATGCGGCGGATATTACCGCCGTGTTGGAAATTTCCGCCGCGCTCAAAAAGTATTGTCCGCACGACCCTATCAAATACGATTTTTGCTTAACGCGCTTTGGCATTCGCGACGATATGAGTTATGACGATTTGTGAGCGGGCTTGCCAAATAATTTTTCCAACTCGGCCGCCATTAAGGCCAAGTGGCTTTTAATTTTCGGCTGTTTGCTTTCTAACAGAGGCAGCAAGGTGGCGCGTACCCAGTTGCGGGTGTAAACGTCATCAAAATTTGTTTGGTCCGTAATGTGGGTAAGCCCATTATTTTGCAAATATTCTTCGGTTTCCTGCCGGGTGATGCACATCAGCGGACGGACGATTTCCACCCCTTTGGCAAGCGGCCGTTGTATGGGAATTCCCATTAACCCCTTGGCTTTTGTTCCCCGCAGTAAATTCAGCAAAATGGTTTCGGCCTGGTCGTCTAATTGGTGGCCGAGGGCCAGTTTGCTAGCACCCCATTTGCGCGCTATTTTGAGCAAAGCCGTATAGCGGGCTTTGCGCGCGCCGTGCTCCGGACTTAAATTAAATTGTTCTGCGGTTTGCCGTGCATTTACTTGGGTGGAAAAAAACTCAATGTCTAACTGCCCGCATAAATTGCGGCAAAAAAGTTCATCGGCTTTTGCCGCCGGCCCGCGCAACCCGTGGTTGACGTGCACGGCCGCCAGAGAAAAATGTTTCTCCTTGGCCAGGTATTGTAAAAAATGAAGCAGACAAACAGAGTCCGCCCCGCCGGAAAGGCCGACTAAAACGCTGTCTCCGCGGCTGATTAACCGTGCGGCGAAAGTACGCATTTTAGGGAGGACGGAAGCATTAAAACTCTTTTTTGTCATATAAAAAAGTATAATAAATAATAAGGCTAATGGGAAAATACTGATATGAAAAAAAGAATTTTAATTGTAGAAGACGAAGCAAGCATTATAGATTTGCTTACCTTGATTCTTGCGCGCGAAGGCTATGAAATCCACTCTTGCCAGACCGGGCGCGATGCTATTGCCACGATGAAGAAGGTCCACCCGCATTTGGTGATTTTGGACGTTATGCTGCCCGGGTTAGACGGGGCGAGCATTGTTAAAATTATGGGGGAAGACGAAGCCCTGTCCTCTACGCCCGTAATTGTAACTTCGGCGCTTGTGGAATCGGAAAAAATGTTCTTACCTTATCCGCAGGTAAAAGGTTTCTGCTCTAAGCCCTTCGTGCTGACGGAATTTATTGCCAAAGTGAAGCAGGCCTTGGGCGATTAAGTTTTGTACCCATAAAAAAGCCGTCCGTTAAAAAACGGGCGGCTTTTTTGTGCACCTAAATTTAGCGGGCAGAGCGGGTCCAGTAAGAATACTCCTTCCAAAAGTTTTCCAACAATTCATCTAAAAATAATTCTTTGCTCGTTTCCGTGCGGATGAGTTGCTTTAAACTTACTTCCGTTTTTTTGCGCGAAGCAGGCAGCGGATTATTTAAGTGAATACCCGCACCGAGCAGGGCCCAGTCCTCCGTATCGGTGTGCAATGCTTGCACCAACACCCCGGCAATTTTTTTCCATTTGTGCGCGTTTTGATCCCACGCCAGTACATCTCCTTCATTTGTGGCTTTGGTTCTAATTTCAAAAATAGCAGTTAAGGTATGTGCGATAACCTCGGCCATTTTTGCACCCAAAGAGGGAAAAGCGTCTTCGGATTTATTTGGGCGAAGCAGGAGCGTAAAATATACGCCTCCTTCGGTGGAGTAAAAGGGTTGCCCGTCGCGGCCGAAGGCTTCGGTTTGTTCGCACGCTAAAACGAGCGTGCCTTCTGGCTCGCCTTTTAGCGCGAGTTCGGCGGCCAAGGCCTGCGTGCTGTCCACGCGTTCCAGGCCGATTACTTTGGTAACGGATTGCAAAGGAAAAATTGTTTCTGCCATAAATATATTTTACCAATTTCCCTGCGCGAAAGAAAAAACAGTCCTTACTTTTTCTTGGAGGGTGCTTTTACACTCATTTGGCGCAATTCATATAATCGGTCGCGCAGTTCGGCGGCCAGTTCGAAGTTAAGCGCCTCGGCGGCTTGCAGCATTTGCTGTTCAATATCTTTTTCCACCGATTTTAAGTTTTTAAGCGTGGGCGTCGGCAAGGTGTCGCTCAAAATACCAAATGCGCTGGATTTGGTTTGCTGTTCAAATTCCTTTAATTCCACTTCTGTTTTTTGGATAGTTTTGGGCGTAATATGATGCTCTTTATTGTACGCCTCTTGTAAGGCACGGCGGCGGTTCATTTCGTTGAGGGCATATTTAATGGAATCTGTCTTGCGGTCCGCATATAAAACCACTTCTCCGTCTGCGTTGCGCGCGGCACGGCCAGAAATTTGAATAAGCGTCGTGGTGTTGCGTAAAAAGCCTTCGTTATCCGCGCCCAAAATCGCTACGAAGCCCACTTGCGGAATATCAATCCCTTCGCGCAACAGGTTAATCCCGACGAGTACGTCAAATTTTCCTTGGCGGAAATCCTTTAAAATTTCCACGCGGTCCAGGGCCTCAATATCGGAGTGCAAGTAGCGCGTTTTGATGTTTTTTTCGGTAAAATACGCGCTTAAATCTTCGGCAGTTTTTTTGGTAAGGGCCAAAACCAGCGTGCGTTCGCCGCGGGCTTTATGCTTATTAATTTTTTCTACTAAGTGGTCAATTTGTCCCGCCGTAGGGTGCATATATACTTTGGGGTCCAAAAGCCCTGTCGGACGGATGACCTGCTCCACAATGTTATTGCCGCAAACCGTCAGTTCATACGGGCCTGGCGTGGCGGATACAAAAATGGTAGAGGGAAGCAGTTTTTCAAATTCGTCAAATTTTAGCGGGCGGTTATCCAAGGCCGACGGCAAGCGGAAGCCGAAATCCACCAACATTTGTTTGCGTGCCCGGTCGCCGTTGAACATTCCGCGCACTTGCGGCAGGGAAACGTGTGATTCGTCCACCATCATCAAAAAATCGTCATATTTTTTAAAGTAATCCAGCAGACAAGCCGGGCGTTCGCCGGGTTTGCGCCCGTCAATATAGCGGGAATAGTTTTCAATACCGGGGCAGAATCCGGCCTGTTGGAGCATTTCCAAATCGTATTCGGTGCGCTGTTTTAGGCGGTAGGCTTCCAATTCTTTGCCCATTTTTAACAGTTCCGCGTGGCGTAAGTCCAAGTCCCGGCGGATGTTATCAATCGCGCTTTGTGTATCCTCGTCCGTTGCCACAAAGTGCTTGGCCGGATAAATCCAGGCCTCGTCTAATTCTGCCAAAACATTACCTGTAATGGGGTGAATTTCGTAAATATGCGCGATGGTTTTGCCCGCTATTTCCACGCGCAGGGCGTTTTGGCTGTATGGGGTCATAATGTCCGTAAACGGTCCGCGCATACGGAAATTGCCCGAAGTAAATTCCATTTCGTCGCGGTGGTACTGAATTTTGATCAAACGGCCCGATAGTTGGGAGCGGGTCATTTCCGCGCCCTTTTTTACATAAATGCGCATTTCCCTAAAACTGTCCGGTGAGCCGATGTTGTAAATACACGAAACAGATGCTACCACAATAACATCTTTGCGGGTTAAAAGCGAGGTAGTAGCCTTTAAGCGCAGTTTATCAATATGTTCGTTGACAGCGGAGTCTTTTTCAATATAAGTGTCTGTTTGCGGAATATAGGCTTCGGGTTGGTAATAATCGTAATAAGAAATAAAGTATTCTACGGCGTTTTCGGGGAAGAATTGTTTAAACTCGCCGTATAACTGGGCGGCCAGCACTTTGTTGGGAGACAAAATAAGCGTCGGGCGGTTTAGCCGCGTAATGACATTGGCCATTGTAAAGGTTTTGCCCGAGCCGGTTACGCCTAGCAGCGTTTGGCGTGTTTTGCCTGCCAAAATGTTGTTTGTCAAGGCATCAATGGCCTTGGGTTGGTCGCCCGCCGGCTTAAATTTAGAAACGAGTTTAAACTTGTCCATACAAGTATTGTACCTATTCTGGCAGACATAAAAAAGGGCGGCCGTTAAGCCGCCCGGAAAAAAGCAGATAATTGATTACGACGCGGAGGAAATGTCTCCTAAAAAGTGTGCATCTAACACACCGGGTAGCAGTTGGCCCACGCCGTCAATCATAAACTGCATAGCAATAGAACACAAAATCATACCCATAAAGCGGATGACAATCTGCGTGCCGTTGTGGCCGATTTTAGTAAACAAGTAACGCGAAGCCACCAACACCGCGCCTACGGCCGCCGCGCAGAGGAATAGCACGACAATCATCATAACAGCCATCGGGAACGAGTTGATTTTTTCGGCATACAACATGACCGTAGCGATAGAGCCGGGCCCGATAAAAAGCGGCATCCCAACGGGAACGACGATGTGGCTTAAACGGTCGCGGGCGCGGTCAAAGGTGCTGCCTTGCGCAGGGGCGGCCTCCAAGCCGTTGCGTTCAAATTTAGATTTACCCTGTAACATACGCAAGCCTACGCCCAACAAAATAATAGAACCGGCCAGGCGGAAGGCGGGAATCGTAATACCGAACACGCTCAAAATTTTGCTGCCGAAGATAAAGAAAATCGTCAGCATAATGAAAATGGACAAGGCCATTAACAATGCAACCGCACGTTGTACCTTCGGTTCGTCATTTTCCACGTGTTCCAGAAAAATCGGCATATTGCCGATGGGGTTCAAAATAGCCAGCGTAGCGATAAGCGCGTTTACCAGCAAACTCCAATCCATAGTGTGTTGTAAGCACTCCTTTTAAATGAAAATTGCCTGCCTAAAAGCAGACATTTTATCCTTAATAATAGTATATAAAATAAAGTGAGCCCTCACAGCAGAAAGTTTATTTTGCAGGGAAAAAAATAAATACTTTTCAAACAGGGCGGGAAATTGTTATAATAAATATACAAGATTTCGGGCAGTTGGCGCAGCGGTAGCGCGTTCGCCTCACACGCGAAAGGTCACAGGTTCAAATCCTGTACTGCCCACCATTTAGAAAATACCCCCAGTAAATGGGGGTATTTTTATGCTGTTGTGGGCAGTAGCAACACCAACTGCTTGGTGTTGCGGCAGGATTTGAAAGGCGGAGCGATGTTTTGGTTTGAGGTCGAGCCCGAAAGGCCAAAACCGCGAGCCCGGCCTGCAAGAAAATCCCGTCAGGGATTTTACTGGAAGGCAAACGCTGTACTGCCCACCATTTAGAAAATACCCCCGACAAATGGGGGTGTTTTTATGCCGCTTGAAAATGAAAAATTTAAAAGGCGCTCTATGCAGGGCGCCTTTTACCTATCTAAAATAGCAGTAAATTACGGAATAACGATTCGGCAATCAAAGCCCGTCATTTTGCCCCAAGTTTCCGCTTGGGCGGGAGCGCCCTCCCAAAGAAACATCCGTTTGTCTCCCGTTTTTGTAAAAGCAGGGTGAGCCGTTTCCCAAATATTGGGAAGCAGGGAAAATGTTTTGTCGGCATCTTTTTCAGCTATCAGTTCTACTACTAAGGGCTTTTCGTTGGCAAAAAATTTCGGCAAAGAGGTGGGCATCGCCCAAGAAGTGTGCGCCATACCCCCGTAATAAATAAACAACGCATCGGGGTTTTCTTGGCGGATTTTTTCCATTTGGGCCTGCATCGTCCGGGCGAAGCCTTTATTCCTTTCCGCCAAACCGTTGACCGTGGAAATAATACCTTGCGCAGATTCCTTTTGCGCTACTACCGCATCTTCAATCGGATAAATTTCCACGCCTGCATCCGATAAGATAGAAAACATTTCTTTAAATTGCAGGGATTCATCATCCACTAGCCGAGCGTTTGGGGTCTCCTTTTCGGTAAAATTGATAGGGTTTTCCACTCCCTCGGCCCCACGTCTGTAATACTGGTACGGGAAAACGCTTTCCCCTTCTATTGGCTTTAAATAGGCGGCTTCGGAAAATACGACAATTTTCCGGTTTGGATGAAAGGCTTTAAATTCCTTTATCAGGTTGGCAAACTCAATCCGTGGCGGAAGATTTCCGTGAATCTCTCCAACAAAAGCCACGTTGGTTTCGGACAGTTTTTTATAAAACCTAAAACCGATTTCTCTGTCCGTAATTTTCTGCAACAGATTTTTCCCCAGGTTGGGTTGCTGTTGTATCCAAGTAAATTTAAGCGTCAGATTTTTGCGAATCAAGGCTTCCGTATCGGTGGTTAAACCGCGCATATGTGCGTTCATTTTCGGCGGCAAATTAAAATTGGGCACCGTCGCCGCAGGGACATTTGTTTTTAAACTGTTTAAAAACTTTTGGTTTAATCTGTAAGTTTGCGCCCAGCCTTTGGAAGCCAACGAATATTTGCTGATATCCGCGCCTTTAATTCTGGGGTGGACTTTGGACACAGGGGTTTTGATCCTTTTGACGAATTTCGCCCGTTGGGCGCGCACAGGAGTATTTAAAGAAAGGAGTAAGGAAAGGCATAGTAAGATACCTGTTATCTTTTGCATAAATGGCTCCTGTAAGGTATATCTTTCTTATATTATACAGAACTTCCAAAGCACTACAAGGGCCAAAAGGCCTAAACCACCTTAGGTCTTGGGTGCAGACGGGCGCGCGGTATGCTATACTAAAAAAAGAGGAATTTATGATTAAAGATTCGTTACAGCGTTTTACGCCTATTAATACCGTTTGTCTGATGATTCTTGCCGCTTCGGCGGCCACGTGGGTACTTGTCTATACCCGCGCAATGTTAATGCCGTTTATTATTGCGGTGTTTATTTATATGGTAGCCAGCACCTTGGCCGGGTGGCTCAAACAAAAATGGAACGTTCCCTACGGGCTGGGGCTGGGTATCAGCGGTACAGCCTTTTTGGCGGTTATTACGCTGACGGTACTTTTTATTTCCGGCTCTATTGAAAGTTTTGTAAACGGGGCTGATATTTACACCGAGCGTCTAAATGATACGTTAGATTGGCTCCTGGTCCGTTCGCAGAAATACGGTATTAATTTAAATGCGCAGTTTTTGGCCGATACTGTGGCTAAACTGCCTGTGTTTACAATGGTTAAAAGCGTGGGTGGAACCGTTGTGTCCATTTTAACAAACTTAATGTTGATTATCTTGTTTGTTATCTTTTTGTTTATGGGCAAAGCCTCCGAAAACAAACCCGCGTTAGTGGGGTCTATCCAAAAACAAATTTCTTTTTATTTACTGATTAAAATCTTTGTTTCGATCTTGGCGGCGGGGTGCACTTGGATTGTGCTGGCGTCTATTAAAACGGAACTGGCCTCTATGCTTGCCGTGCTTACCTTTATTTTAAATTTTATTCCCAACATTGGGCCGTTTGTTTCTACGGTCTTGCCATTGCCGGTGCTGTTTTTGCAATACGGGTTTGATTGGCATATTTTGCTGGCGCTTATTTTGCTGACGGCGGTGCATTTTGTAGTAGGGAATATTTTGGAAACCAAGTGGTTGGGAAAAGGTATGGATTTAGATCCCATTGTGGTAATTGCCTGCTTAATTTTTTGGGCGCTCGTGTGGGGGATAATGGGTGCGTTGCTTGCTGTGCCGATAACGGCTATGCTTAAAATGGTATTTGAAGAAAGCCCCGTAACCAAACCGTTAGCCGATATTTTAGGCGGAAAATACTCCTTTAAATAACTATGAAAAAAACTCCTTGGACCTATATCCCCTCGCTCTATTTAGCCGAGGGCTTGCCGTACATTATCATCAACACGGTTTCTACCGTGCTGTATGCCGATTTGGGTTTTTCCAACGACAAAATAGCCTTTTGGACAGGTTGGCTGTATCTGCCTTGGATACTCAAAATGTTTTGGAGCCCCTTGGTAGATGCCAAAAGCACCAAGCGCCGCTGGCTTTTGGGAGCACAAACCGTTTTGGCGGGACTTTTTTTGCTGTTGGCCGGCCTTACCGCGTGGGAGGCTTTCCGTTTTGCACAGGGCAATAGCAGTTTAACTTTTTTTACCTTATCATTATTCGGTTTTTTGGCGGGGGCTTTTGTATCGGCTACGCTGGATATTGCCACCGACGGCTATTATCTGTTGGCTTTAACTCCGCAAGAGCAATCCCGCTTTGTGGGTATCCGCACCATTTTTTACCGTTTGGCAATGATTTTGGGAAGCGGAGCATTAGTTTCCGCTACGGCTTCGTTAGGGAACAAAACACCGGGAACTTCGTGGAATCTGGTGGCTTGGCCGTATAACTGGGCGGTAATGTTCGGCTTTTTAGGAGTTATGTTTTTAGGATTTGCTTTCTACCACGCGTGGGTTTTGCCTAAACCCGGACAAGACAAACCCGTCCAAAAAAACGGTGCAACCGCGTGGGCCGATTCCTTTAAAACGTATTTCACGCAAAAAAATATCGTCTATATTTTGTTGTTTATTTTGCTATACCGTTTAGGAGATGCGCTCTTGGAAAAAATGGTTCCGCTCTTTTTGCTGAAACCCGCGGCGGAAGGTGCGCTGGGTATGAGCGTTCAAAACTATGGCTTAATTAAGGGTACGCTGGGGCTGGGAGCCGTAGTGGCGGGGAACCTGGCGGGCGGGTGGCTGCTTGGCCGGTTTGGCTTTAAAAAATGTATCTGGCCGTTTGCGGTTATCCTTATTTTGCCCAATTTCTTTTATGCTTATATGGCGTGGGCGAAACCGGAGCTTGCGGCGGTGGCAACGCTGATTACGTTGGAACATTTGGGAAATGGTCTGGCGATGATGGCATTTAGCGTATTTATTATGTATGTGTCGCAGGGGGTGTATAAAACTTCGCATTACGCTATTTCCACCGGAATTATGGCGCTCGGGATGATGGTGCCTTCTATGCTTTCCGGCTGGCTGCAAATGCGGCTTGGGTACGAAATGTTTTTTATAGTGGCCAGTTTTATCAGTTTGGTTACGGTAGCCGTAGTGCCGCTGACGTTTAAAATCAAATCTATTGAGGAAACGGAAGCCGCGTTCCGCGCGCACAAGCACTCGTTGGAGGATGCCCAATGAAAACAGTGAACTTGAACCAAATAGCAACTGAAACACGCAACCCCAACACATTGGATTTGGATAAACTTTCACCGCGCCAAATTGCTAAAAAAATCAATGATGAGGATTTTAATGCCGCCCGCGCCGTAAAAGCGGCCAATAAAGAAATTGCCGCCATTATGCTTTTGGCCGCCGGGGCTTATGCGCATAAACATAAAATTATTTTCATTGGGGCGGGCACCAGCGGCCGTTTGGGAATTTTGGAAGCGGTGGAGTGTGTGCCGACCTTTGGCACAAAACCCTCGCAAATTATCGGTTTAATTGCGGGAGGAAAAAAGGCTGTTTTCCGCTCGCAAGAGGGCGCAGAGGACGACGAAAAACAAGGCGCAAAGGAAATTTTAAAGGCGGCTAAAAAGGACGACTTGGTTATCGGCCTGACGGCCAGCGGACGCACGCCTTATGTAATGGGGGCCTTACAAGCCGCGCGCAAATTGGGCGCGCGCACGGCTCTTATTTCGTGCAATCCGAACGCTGTCTGCGCAGATGCCGGAGTACACGCCGCTTTGCCCACTGGGCCGGAAGCCCTGTGCGGCTCTACCCGTATGAAAGCGGGCACGGCTACCAAAATGGCTTTAAACGCCATCACCACCGGCGCAATGACCTTGTGCGGGAAAACATACGGCAACCTGATGATTGATGTCCAGCCAACCAACGAAAAACTCGTCGCCCGCGCGGTGCGGCTTATCTGCACGGTGGCGCAGACGGACGAAAGAACGGCGCGCAGATTATTATCGGCTTCGGGCAAAAATGTAAAAACGGCTATTGTAATGCACCGCAAGAAAGTCCGGGCTCCAAAAGCCAAAAAAATGCTCCAAGCCAAGAACGGTTTTTTAACGAAGGTGCTTGATGCGTAAAATTGCCCTGGGCCTAATGAGCGGCACAAGTGCGGACGGGTTGACCGTTTGCGCGGTGCAAATCCGCCCGTTTAAAGTGCTTCATTTTAAAAATTATGCCTATCCCGCCGCCTTACAACAACGGTTACTGTCTGCGTTTTCGCTTCGTGCGGCAGAACTGTCTGCACTTCATTTTGAACTGGGATATTTATATGCTAAAACAGTGTGTAAATTTTTAAAAGATTTTTCTCTCTCCGCTCGGGAAATAGAGGTTATCGGTTCGCACGGGCAAACCGTTTACCACGGCCCGCACGACAAAACTCCCAACACGCTGCAAATTGGCGAGCCCTCTTTTTTGTCCGCCCGAATCGGGTGCCCGGTGGTGAGTGATTTTCGCCCGATGGATATCGCTCTTGGCGGAGAGGGCGCGCCTTTAATTCCTTTTTTTGACGAATATTTTTGGGGAAAGAAATCCGCTAAAATTTTGCTTAATGTGGGCGGTATTTCAAATTTTTCCGTAGTGGGAAAAAAGGTTAAAACGCTTGGGTTTGATGTTGGCCCGGGCAATACATTGATAGATTTGGCCTGTCAGACATTTTTTAAAAAACCGTTTGATAAAAACGGCACCCTTGCCGCCCAAGGCTCGCCGGACAAAGAATTGGTTGCCCGTTTGCTTACGCAACCGTATTTTTCGCAAAAGCCTCCAAAGAGTTTGGATAAAAATGCTTTCGGAGAGGTTTACCTAAAAAAATATTTTTTAAATGACTTAAAAAAGCCGCACGATTTATTGGCTACGCTCACTTGGTTTACGGCGGCCGCTGTGGCGAAGGCCATTGCCGATTTCGTGCCGTCTGCGTACCAAAAGGAAGTAATTGTTTCTGGCGGCGGATGCTATAACAAGACCTTGCTTGTATATTTGCAGACTCTTTTGCCGCAAATAAAAGTAACGACTTCTTTGTCCTATGGTATTGACCCGCAAGCCAAGGAAAGTGCGGCCTTTGCGCTGTTTGCCTGGTTGGCCTTGCACCGCAAAATTAATCATTGTGCGGCGGCCACAGGCGCAAAGCGCGCGGCTGTTTTAGGGAAAATCACTTTATGCAAATAAACCGTTTAGTCCATCCCGGCTTTTGGTTCGGGAAAACAAAAGTAGAGGACGCTTTAAAATTGGCCCGCTTGGGTGTGGGCGGTTTTTGTTTTTATGGCGGCACACGCAAACAAGTGGCGGAATTAACCTGCGCTTTGCGTGCGCAATCTCCTTTACCAAAAATTTTAATTTCGGCAGATTACGAGGACGGCCTGGGCCGTTGGCTGCCGGATGCGGAACTTCTGCCCTCTAACCTGGCTTTGGGGGCCGCAAACAATACAGATTTGGCCTTTGAAAAGGGGATTTTGACCGCCCGTCAGGCCAAAAGTTTGGGGGTGGATTGGGTTTTCGCTCCCGTTTTAGATTTGGCGGATTGTCCGCAAAACCCGATTGTAAATACGCGCTCTTTTGGGGCAGACCCGCAGTTGGTTACCCGCTTGGCGCGCGCTTTTATAAACGGTCTGGCCAAAGGGGGGGCATTAAACAGTATAAAACACTTCCCCGGCCACGGCAACACGTCCACCGATTCCCATATGGCGATGCCTACGGTATCTTCGTCTGCGGAACATTTGCAAACGCACGAACTTTATCCGTTCAAAGAATTGTTGCCGCTGGCGGACAGCGTAATGGTGGGGCATTTATTGGTGCCCGCGTTGGACAACAACAGCCCGGCTTCTCTTTCCGCAAAAATTATCGGCGGCTTACTGAAAACCCAACTGGGTTATAAAGGCTGTGTGGTAACGGATGCGCTTTCTATGAAGGCATTGGGTAATGAAAAACAGGCCGCCTTGGCATCTTTTAAGGCCGGTGCGCATATTTTGCTGGTGCCGGAAAAGCCGTTTGAACTGCTTGAATTTTTGCACCAAGTAATGCTTGATAAAACCTTATTGGACGAGGCCGAACAGCAGCAGGAAATGCTTTGCAGGCGTGCCGGTTTCATCTCCGCCCCCACAGCGGAAGATGCTTTTCAAGAGACAGATTTTGCAGAACGTGCCGCAAAACAGGCGCTCGTCTGCCAGGGCCCAAGGGTTACGCTTTGTCCGGGGCAAAAAGTGCAAGTCATAGAAGTCGGCAACGACGAAAACCTATCGTCTGAACCATTTATCCAAACTTTACGGCAGGGCGGTATATCCTTGGCTAAACCGGGGGAAAAAGCGGATGTGTTAGTGGTGTTGTGCTGGCGGAGGTATCAAGCCTTTAAAGGTAAAATAGCACTAGACCCAAGCGAAATAAACAAGGTGCAGACGGAACTAAAAAACTATCCGGCTCATATACTTATCACACTTGCAAACCCGTGGGCGGCCCGGCAATTAAACTCGCAAAGTACGCTGTTCACGTTTAGCCCCGCGCCGTCTTTTCAGCGGGCGGCGGCGAAATGCCTGCTAGGCAAATTTGAACCCACCGGCCGTTTGCCGATTGCTCTATAAACTAAAAGCCCGTCAGAGCGACGGGCTTTTAGTTTAATATTCAATTTTGTCGGTTTTTTTGTTCCATTGTTCAAACGGCTCGGCTTTGTTGGAAAGGTCTATGCAATAAGTTTTTAGCGAGCGTTTGTCCAGCGGTAACACGACTTCCTTGTAAATAAAGGCATCATCAAAGCCGTATTTCGCCGCCGTAAAACGGTTTGCCGCAAAATACAGCGCCTTGGGGCGGGCCCAATAAATAGCGCCCAAGCACATTGGGCACGGCTCGCAAGAGGAATAAATAATGCAATCCGTCAATTCAAAAGAACCTAACTTTTTGCAGGCTTTGCGGATGGCATCTACTTCGGCGTGGCGGGTCGGGTCGTTGGTAGAAGTTACCTGGTTGCAGCCGCGGGCGATAATTTTCCCGTCTTTTACAATGACTGCACCGAACGGACCGCCCTTGCCCGAGTTCATACCTTTCCCGGCCATTTTAACGGCTTCCTTCAAAAAACGTTGGTGTTGTTTCAATTCTGCTTGTTCCATAATCGTGTCCTCCACAGCGCTTTTTTATTATATCTAAATTTTAAGCGTAATGGTTTTATTTCTTTGCGAGGGTGTGTGTTTATCCCCGCTGTAAGCAAAGAGTGCAAAAGCACCCAAACAGGCTTTTTTATCTTTGTAATCAAAGCAGTATGACACATTGTCCTTGCCGGAGCCGGAGTATCCTTCGTTAGTCCAGCGGCGGCCTTCCCGTGTTTCGTGTTCTCCCCAGTTAAGTTTGACGGTTACGGGGCCAAAGGAAATTTTATCTCCGGGCCAATCGTTTTCAAACGGACGGATAAAGCGCGTGGCCGGGAAGCGCTTGGAAAATTCCGGCGGGATAGGTTTATCTGTAAAAAGCAGGATGGCGTCCGGTTGTTTGACTCCTGTTTTAAAAAGAGATGCTTGTAATTTATCGGAGTCCAGTTCGCTTCCCGCTAAAAAGGCCTTGCCGTTTTTGGTGCGTATTAAGGCTCCGCTTTTATTCCACTCGTTTAATAAATAAATTTGTATATCCGGCGCGAAAAAATATTCTGCCAAAGGTGCGCCTGCAACGAGTACCAGGCACGGCAGGCAGATTTTGCGTGCAAATTTTTTAAGCGGTAAATTAAACATTAAAAATAGCCCCGCATAATATGCAATAATGGTGCCCGCACCCCAAGCCGCCACCGGCAGAGCGGACATTTTAAACGAGGCAAAATAAACCACCAAGGTTTTAAACAGCCACAGCGCCCCATATGTTACTCCGTGCAAAAGCCACCCTAAATGCAGGCAACTGCACACATAATACGCAAACGAAAGCCCCATAAGCACCGAGGCCAGCGGTACTAAAAGCATATTGGAAATAAGCCCTGTTACAGATACTTTGTAAAACACATTGGTAAATTCGGGTAAGAGTGCCAGTTGGGTGGAAAGCGTGGCCAAAAAGATTTGCGTGAAAAAGCGCAGGGTTTTTGGCCATTTGCCGGGCACTTTATAATTGTTAAGGCAAATAATAATAGCGAGTGTGGCCAAAAAAGACATTTGAAACCCTGTTTCAAATACGGAAGCAGGCTGAAAAATTAAAATCACAAAGCACGAAACCAGCAACCCTTGGAATACCCCGCTGTTTCGCCCTAAAAAATAACCTGTGCAGGCGCAAATTGTCATAAAATATGCACGCACCAACGGGGCATCGGCCCCGGCAATCAGCGTGTAAACACCCGCCACGCCAAGCGCAAGGAGCAACATCTTTTTCCGGCTGAGCCCGAACCACGAACAAACCGCCAGCGTAAGGAGCGTAACAAACCCTACATTGCCGCCCGAGGCCACGAGCAGGTGTATGGCTCCGCTGTCTTGAAATGCGCTGTAAAGCGCTGGGTCCTGTTCCCCGCGTTCCCCTAACAATATACCCCCGGCAATAGAGGCTAAATCGTGTGGAAAAGTGTCGTTAAGCAGACGCAAAATATCCGCGCGCAAACTTCTTATTAGTTTCCACGGCCAGGGTGCCGGGCGCACGACGGATACAGAAGTTCCTTTGATTTCGGTAAAAATATTTTTAGAAGACAAATAA
Organism: Candidatus Avelusimicrobium fimicolum; assembly: GCF_021632165.1. NCBI lineage: Bacteria > Pseudomonadati > Elusimicrobiota > Elusimicrobia > Elusimicrobiales > Elusimicrobiaceae > Candidatus Avelusimicrobium > Candidatus Avelusimicrobium fimicolum. The sequence goes on along the minus strand of NZ_JAJWTS010000004.1, from coordinate 38,620 downwards.
CTGCGCCAATCAAAATTCCCCAATAAATCAAGACCGTAGGGCTGTTGCAGACGGCCTGAAATTTCTAAAACATCTTTCCATTTGGGAGTGAAATTCGGCAGGCGGGCATAAATTTGGCCTTCCGCTTTGTTCCCGTTTACGGAGAACACCTTGATAACGGCATTTTGGGAGTTTTTCTTTGGGACAGCAAAACTCTCCACCCGCCCGATGAGTGTAACCTCTTTTTGCGGCAGGAAGCGGAAAACGTCCTGCCCGGAAGGAGCAGGACGATAAAAGAACGCTAGTCCGGCAATTAAAGCCGCCAAACACCACAAAAGCGGCCTTTTGTAGATATCCGGGTGCATTAAAGTTTGGTACGGGCTTTTAAAGAGTATCCAAGCGTCATTTCGTCAATGTAGTCAATATCTCCGCCCAACGGAACCCCATAGCCGATACGCGTTACTTGCCCGACAAGGCCGCGAAGTAAATCTGCTAAATACAGGGCAGTGGTTTCGCCCTCGCTGTCCGGGTCCGTAGCAATGATTACCTCGCGCACCGGGGTTTCGGTGTGCTGTACGCGCTCTAATAATTCGCGTACTTTTACTTGGTCCGCGCCGCGCCCTTCCATTGGCGAAATAGCTCCGTGCAAAACGTGGTAAACCCCTTTAAAAGCACCTGTTTTTTCAATGGATTCAATATCCTGCGGGTCCTCTACCACGCAAATCACCCCGTGGTCGCGGTCTTGGTCGCGGCAAATGGGGCAAAGGCCGTCCTCGCTGTATGCAAAGCATACCGGGCAGAGTTTAACATCTTGCTTAACCGACAAAAGGGCATTGATAAATTCTTCCGTTTCGCCTTGCGAAGCACGCAAAAAATAAGCCGAAAAGCGTTCCGCCTGCCGCGGTCCTACCCCCGGCAAACGGCGTAATGCACGGATAAAACGGTCTAAACTTTTCATAACTTATGCCAACAACTCTCCGGGGATGATTTCCAAAATATCCTTTAATTCCTCCGGAGCATCTGCCGGAGCCGTACCCGCAGTGGCTGCTATATCAGCCGAGAAATCTCTTTTTACAAAAGGTTCTTCATCGGAAATAGAGGCCGATTTGTTTTCGTCGGATGCAGGCGTTTGTTTGGTTTGTGCGGCAGAGGCGGGTTTGTCTTCCTGTGGCGTGCCGGACGAAATTTTAAATTTAATGGTGCGTCCGCTTATTTTTTTAGCGGCAGTTTCCAAATCACCCAATTTGTTTTGGGCGGGAATTTGGTAAAACTCTTTGCCGGGCGGAAAGCACAGCGTCCACTCGTCTTTGCCAAACTGTACCATACTGTTTAACATTACGTCATATACAAACGGACTCTTTTTAAACTGCAAGAGCATTTTATCCCAAATTTGGCGGTCTGTTAACGCGCCGGAAGATACCGGAGCGGCTTCTTCCGCCATCTCGTCATCGGCGATAATATCATCCACCACGGGGCGCGGAGAAGGTTTTATAACCGGGGCGGGCCGTGGAGCCGGACGGACAACATCAGCGGGCGATACGCGCGGAGCGGCAGCGGGTTTGGGCATTGGCCGGGCTGCCGGAACCGGGGCGCGGTGCGCCGGTGCAGCCGTCTGCGTGGGCATAGTGCCCGCCGGGAGGCCCTTTTCCAAGGCTTCTAAACGGCGGACAAAATTATCCAAATCTAAACAACTGTCCATTACTGTAAACAAGCCGACTTCTGCGCTGATTAAAGCATTATCGGAAAATTTTACTTCTTCGGTGATTTTGTTTACCTTGCGGGAAAGTTGCGCCAAAAAACCGGGGGAAACCTGTTCGGTAATTTGTTTGGCCCCGTCAAAGGGTTCTCCTCCTTGGCCCAAGGCAAAATAGAACAAATCCCCCAAGGCGTTTTTTAAATCTTTTAGAAAAGAATTTGCATCAAACCCTTCATTTTTTAAGGTTTCAAAGGCTTGGTGCAGGGCCGCATTATCCTTTTGCACGAGCGCGGTAACGGTTTTTTTGATTAATTCGTCCGGCGTAAGGCCTAACATCTCGCCTACTAATTTTTCATCAATGCGGTTGCCGGAGTAGGCAATCGCGCGGTCCATTAAGGTCAGCGCGTCGCGCATTGCGCCGCCTGCATTTTTGGCGATAATTTTGGCCGCACCCGGGGTTAAATCTATACTTTCCGCTTCGGCCAGGTCCAACAGGTGCGTGCTGATTTCGTCCACCGTTATCGGGCGGAAGCGAAAGGTTTGGCAACGGCTGACAATGGTGGCGGGCACCTTGTGTTTTTCCGTTGTCGCCAAGATAAAGACAACGTGGGCCGGGGGTTCTTCAATCGTTTTTAAAAGGGCATTAAAGGAACTGGCTGAAAGCATATGGACTTCGTCCAAGATAAAAACTTTATAGCGGTCGCGAGACGAAGCCAACGCAACGGTATCAATAATGGCTTCGCGCACCTTTTCCACCTGTGTATTGCTGGCGGCGTCTAATTCCAGAACGTCTAAATCGGCGCTTTGGGCAATTTCACGGCATTGGGGACACTCTCCGCACGGTTCGGCGGTTGGTTTATCCTCGGCGTGTCCGGTGCAGTTTAGGGCTTTCGCCAAAATACGCGCGGTGGTGGTTTTGCCGCAGCCGCGCGGTCCGTAAAACAAATAGGCGTGGCCGATACGTCCCAATTTTAAAGCATTTTGAAGCGTTTTGGAAATGCTTTCCTGCCCGACCATATCTTCAAACTTTTGGGGGCGGTATTTATTAGCCAAACTTATATATTGATGATTTTCGTCAAACATTTCCATAATTAACCTCTAAATTTTTTATTGGCGCGGCGTACCGCGTGGGAATAATCCAAACTGATTTTTCCGGGGCCTAAGAGTGTACTCGGCAGTAATGCGGCTGCCAATAAAATAAGCAACGCCACATACAGTTTATTAAAATCGGCTGCAAAAAATACGGCTGCTAATCCCGCTGTGGACAATACGGCCAGCCCCGCCGCCGGGCGCGTAAACCACCCTAACATTAAAAGCAAACTCAAAAACAGTTCGGCTACCACCAAGGCCAGCCCCGCCGGAACAGGCAGAGGAAGGCCCATTGCGGTAGCGTTATACAAAAATTCGCGGTAGAATAGTAAGCACCCTATGGTAATATACAAGAGTGTCAACCCGGACAAAAGCCGGGTTAAAAAAAGTGTCAGCGAAAACATTTTTTCGTCTATATTACAATGTAAATCAAGTTTAGGCACGGCTACCTCCGGCTAGAATTCTATTTCGGCAGACATTGAAAAATATGTCTTGCGATTGGCTTCCCGTCTCGGTTCAAATACTTCCACCCCGCCGGAAACCGACATCCCCCACAGGACAATATGCACCCCGGCACTGACGGCGGCTGCACTATCGCTGAGTTCTGCGTAGCGGTAGCGCACCAAAGCCGCATACGGCGTAATAAAATTAGTCCGGTAGCGTACCGATATGCCTGCGGCCTCTTTGACAAACCCTTGTACCACAGCCGTCATAAACGGGATATCCGCCCAACTAAACGTAACATTGGTTGGTTGGGAACTACTATATTTTATCACTTTATGCCAGGCGGCTTGCAGTTTCCAGTTGCCTACGTCGGCAGATGTTAAAGCGTGTACGCCCGTTTCTATCTGCGAAAATGCCCCGCCGGCTAAATCGTTACCCTTTTTATCCACATAAGTACGGTAACGTGCCTGATAAAAACGCGCCGAGAGGCGCGGGTTAGTAATTTGTTCCCAACGGTAGAACGGAAACCACGTTGCGCCCAGGCCATAGCCGGCGGCCTGGTAGCCCACCGCTTGCGGCTGCCAAAAACCGTCTGCGGTCAGCCGCCAAGTATCGTTTAGTTCGTAGGACACCCCCAAGGCATAGCGGGAAGTGGAGCCTGCTTCGTCAATTTCTTTGTCGGACATACGGTAATATCCGTATTCGGGTGATAGGATAAATCCGTTGTCCAGGTTCCAATCATAAGTGCCGCGCATAGCGGCATAGCCACGCTCTCCGTTTACGCTGGAAAAATTTATCTGCCCGTAGCATAACGCACACGGGCAGATAAGTAAACATAAACAAATAAACGCGGTTTTTACGCGCATTGGCTTATTTGGATTTCTTCGCTTTGGCCTTCGCAACTTTGGCGTCTTCGTCCTGTAAGAACTTGACATAGTTGGAGGCTTTGCGTTTCTTCCAAGCGCCTTTGTGGTAACCGTAACCGATGATGAGCGGAATCAAGGTCGTGCATTCACCGTACACCATCTGTTCCAAGGCGGTGGAAACTTTACCCCAAGAGGAAGCCTCTTTTAAGGTAGAGCCGGAAAGAGCCCCGTCGCGCACATCAGCCACCGTGATTTGTACGGCATATTTGTGCATCGGAGAATCCGCACCCAAAATTTCAGCAGCCACTACGGTGTCCTGCGCAAAGTTTTTCGGTACACCGCCGGACCACATCATAAGGCCCGTTTCTTTGGCTTTGATTTTGATTTTGGTCAGTTCCAAAAAGTCTTTGGCACTGTCAATAGAAACGTGGGCTTCGGGGTGTTGGGTCTGGTGCGCTACAAAGCCGAAACCGGCAGAGCAGTCCGAGAAAGCAGGCACAAACACCGGCACGCCGTATTTGTAAGCGTTATAAACGATAGAATCTTTCCCTTTTCCTTTGCTTTCCAGCCATTTACCCATTTCCCAAATAAATTCGCGGGAAGAGTAAGGGCGGGGTTCCAAAGTGTTGCAAATTTTGTGGATGGTTTCGTCGCATTCTTTCAACTGGTCTTCATCAATGTATGTGTCGTAGATGCGGTCAATATGCAAATCGCGCAGCAAATTGTCGTCTTGATTATAGGGAGTACCAATGTAGTGTTTGTAGCCAAGGGCTTCAAAAAAGTCCTGGTCCACGATGTTGGCGCCGTTGGAAACAATCGCGTCAACCATATTGTTTTGAATCATATCCACCACAACTTTCTTCATACCCGCGGAAACAAGCGACCCCGCAATGCACAAAATGACGGAGCATTTTTTGTCGGAGAGCATCATATTGTAGATTTTGCTCGCTCTGGCCACTTCGCGAGAAGCGTAGGCCATATTTCCAAAGGCTTCCACCAAGGGAACCACATTGTATTTTTTGAGGTCAATGTGTTTGATGGTGTCTTTGAGAAAGTCTTTCTTGGTTAGTTTTGCCATTTCTTTTTACACCTCTGCTGGATTTATTTACTTCTATTTAGTAAATTATAGTAAATATATTTAAATTTTCATAGGAAAATCGTATAAAAAATACAGGGCCGGTAAAAGAGGCCCGAGGAGCGTAAAAATGTATCCCGATTTAAAACAAACAGACCCCGCCGTTTATGATGCGGTAACCCACGAATTAAACCGCCAGCGCGAAAAGTTGGAACTGATTGCTTCCGAAAATTTTACGTCGTTGGCTGTAATGCAGGCGCAAGGCTCTGTTCTTACTAACAAATATGCCGAGGGCTATCCTGCCAAACGCTATTACGGCGGATGTGAATTTGTGGATGTGGTGGAGCAACTGGCGATTGACCGCGCCAAGCAACTTTTCGGTGCCGAACACGCCAACGTCCAGCCGCACTCCGGCGCGCAGGCCAATATGGCTGTATATTTTGCATTATTAAAACCCGGCGATACCGTGTTGGGTTTAAATCTTTCCCACGGCGGACATTTAACGCACGGGCATCCGCTTAACTTTTCGGGCAAGTTATATAACATTATTGCAATGAACGTGCGTAAAGATACCGAAGAAATTGATTATGATGAAGCCTCCCGCTTGGCTTTGGAACATAAGCCTAAACTCATTATGGCGGGAGCCTCCAACTATTCCCGCGTGTTTGATTGGAAACGCTTGCGCGAAATTGCCGATTCCTGCGGGGCATATTTGGCGTGCGACGTGGCCCATTATGCGGGCCTGATTGCCGCCGGAGAATACCCTAGCCCGGTGCCGTATGCCGACGTGGTAACTACCACCACACACAAAACATTGCGCGGTCCGCGCGGCGGGATGATTTTATGTAAAGCCGCCTTGGCCAAAGCCATTAACTCCGCTGTATTCCCCGGGGTGCAAGGCGGGCCGCTTATGCACGTTATTGCGGGCAAGGCCGTTTGTTTTGGGGAAGCCTTAAAACCTGAATTTAAAGCCTACCAACATCAAGTAAAATTAAATGCCGCTGAACTCGCCAGACAATTAATGGCGCGCGGCTACCGTTTGGTGGCCGGGGGAACGGACAGCCACGTTATGTGTATTGATTTGCGCTCTAAGGGATTAACGGGGAAAGCCGCCGAAGCCGCCCTGGATAAAGCGGGCATTACGGCGAATAAAAACACGATTCCCTTTGACCCCGAAAAGCCGTTTGTTACCAGCGGGCTTCGCTTAGGAACTCCCGCTATCACAACGCGCGGTATGAAGGAAGCGGATATGGCGCAGGTGGCCGACTTTATTGACGGGGCTATTTCGCACCACGAGGACGACGCTTATTTGGCGGAAGTGGCCGGACAAGTAAAAAAATTCTTGGAGAAATTTCCGCTTTATCCGTCGCTTGCGTAACTTTACTTAGTGCCCCGGCCGGTTATCCGTCCGGGGTGTTTTTTAGGGCCCAGAAAAAATTGGGCCTTATCGTATCTTTTTTCTAGGTCTAATGGCCCTGTTTATTTGGCGGACAAATGGGTAAATTAATACTATAAGGTGTTTTCTTTTGTAAGGAGTGTTTATGAAAAAACGATTTTTATTTCTTTCCTGTTTGGCCGTTTTATTTGCACAGCCGTCTTTTGCCCAATCGGCATTGGTAAAGGGGGGCGCCAAAGCCACCGGGAAAGGCTTTCTTCAAAAGAGCGTTTCTCGTCTTTATCCCCGTATCCGTGTGCCTAAGGTCCCCACGGTGGCTCCGCAAATTACATTGCCTACGGCCACTCCGCAAGTAGCGGTGCAGATATCCAAGCAGATTGTTGCCGCTTCCAAAATTCAGTCCTCTTTTTTAAAGGCACCCGCTCTGCAACCCTTTGAGCAAAACACGCCGCATTTTTTATTTACCGTATCGTCCGCAAGTAAAGGAAACGGCTTTCAAGCGGGTGGATTTGTCTTTGCCGAGGAAAACAACGGCAAAACCGTTTTGTGGGGTGTGGCTCCGTTGGAATATGTGCAACATATGGGCCAAAATGTAGAAGTATCCTTTTATGTGGCGGGTAAGAAATTTACCTATCCGGCCGAAGTTGTTTTAACGGGCCGCACGGAAGGCATTAATGCCGCGCTTATCCGCTTGCCCGACCAGGTTTTGGAAGTGGCACGCCCTGTCATTTGGGCCAAAGAATACCCGCAAAAAGGGACTAATCTTTTTACTTACGGATACAATAACGGCCGCTACCAAAAGGCCCAGCGCCGCGTTATTACCGCCCATACGGAGCGCATTGTAGAGTCCTTGCTGCCCGCCGAAGCGGAGGGAACCTTAACCAACGCCGGCGGACTGGTGGTAAACGAAAAAGGAGAAGCCGTGGGATTATCGCTTGGCACCTCGCATCCTTTGGCTGAGCGGGCCGAGTGGTACTGGAACCGCCGCTCCAATAAAGATTTACCAAAAACGCAGGACCTGTCCGCTATCGGCGAAATTTTACCTTTTGCCCGCGTGCAAGATTTATTGCGCGAATACCGCAATCCCGGTTCCGCACAACGCGTCGTCTTATTTGGGGGCATTTGGGTAGGCAAACTGCCCATTACCGAAACGGTTAAAAGTGTAACTGCGTATTACGAGAACGGCTTTGAACAAACCATTGATAAAAACCCGTTTTTAAAGATAGGGTCTATGGATGTTCCGTTTGAATATGAGGGGTTAAAAAAGGGTAAAATAGTTATCAGCCGGAAGGACGGCTCCACCTACGCCTATTGGGTGGATGTGGAAAAGCGTATCGTTACCCGGGAAGAAACGATTCGCTGATGAGTTGGTAATAGGGGAAAAATAATGTCCAATAAGGGGTTGGCCTTAGCGTTTCTTTGTGCTTTTTTTGTGGCGGCACCCGCTTCGGCGCAAAGTAAATTACCGGGCTTTTTTAAAGATTTAAAAATCACGCAGGCCTTGCGTGCCCGTTGGTTTAACAAAGTAAAATTTCAATTAAATAACCGCTTGATTACCGTGGCGGCGCGTTCGCACTCGTCCAATATACTGGCGGCCAGATTAACGGCCCCGCTGATACAAAATACTCTGGTCCTGCCCGCCAAGCCGCGCCCGTTATCGCCGGCGCCCCATTTTGTCCGTCAGGCCGTTTTTACCTTGCAGCATTCCCCCCAAACGCACGGAAAGGGCTCCGCCTTTGCTATAAGAATAAATGGGCAAGTGTGGGGAGTTACCGCCAAGCATATTTTAAATGATATCGGGCGGGAGCCGTATATTGAATTGTTTGACGAAAACGGAAAACCCTTTTATACGCAAATTTTCACGGTGCGGGAAGGCCATTTGCGCGGGGCAGATATTGCTATTTTTAAAATTCCGCCGCAACTTAATAACTATATTGTGCCTTTGGAGGCAGACGAAAAATTGCCGTCGCCCGCGCATGCGGTACAATCGGCGGGGTTTTCACGCGGCAATTTTGCCTGGTTTAATAAGGTGGATATTTTGTTTTCCAGTCCGCATCGTATTTTGGCGCGCTATCAGGATTTTCCTGTTTTAAACGGTTATTGCGGCTCGCCTCTGCTTGTCAACGGGAAAGCCGTCGGTGTGTTTGTGGGTATTGTGGGCAATACCAATACGCAAAGCGCCGAGTGGCGCAAGTTGTTGGACAACAAGCCCATTAACGATTTTAACCAAATTGTGCCCATACAATGGGTGCGCCGCTTGGTGGAGCAGGTTAATCATCCGCAGCAAGCCACGGGTACTTTAATCCGCATATTGGGCCGCCCGATTACACACCTAACACCCGATGACGCTGTGATAAAAATTCAGCAATTTAGAAAGGGCCGCCTTTACAAACAAATTTCCGCTTATCCGTTTATGGATTACCTGCATTTGGAACGGTTTTTTGATGTTGAGGCACACGACAAAATACGAGTGATTATCCACAAGGGGAGCAACGCCGGGGCGCGCCCTGCGGAACGTTGGTACGATTTGGACCTTTCCACAGGCACCCTGACGGGTCCTGCGGACGGCAACTCCCTGCGCTGACTAACGATTAATGGAGCAACACTATTTTTGCAATGCCGCGGACAAACGAAACGGCAACAATAAAAAATACATTGTTTAGTTGTCATCCCTGAGGAATTGGCGGCCCGCAGGGTTCGGGGATCTGTTGTTATTAAATGCGGGAGGACGGCAAAAATTTAGCCCCCGGTTTTGCCGGGGACTGGTTAATTACTACTGGTTTAAAAGTTCGCGCGCGGATAAATTCCCGCCTGCCGAGGCTTTTTCCAGCCAGAGGCGTCCTTCCTTTTTATCCTTCGCCACGCCTAGCCCTTTCCAATAAATTTGCCCCAACACATATTGCGCGGCAGTATCATTTTGATTGGCGGCTTTCTTAAAAAATTCAATTGCCAAGGGTACAGAACGCTCGGTTCCTTGCCCTTGCATCAGCATAAAACCCGTCATATATTGCGCTGGGGCTGATCCACCCTCCGCGGCATTGGAAAACCAAGCAAAGGCATCTTGGTAATTGGGCGGATTTGCCTTGTAGGCACGCTCGCCCAAGGCATACTGGGCGGCCGGAAATTTGGCTTGTGCCGCTGCGCCTAGCAGTTCTAATGCTTTATTTTCGTCCGGGGAGGTTCCCTCTCCCTTTTGGTACATTTCTGCCAGTTCAAGGGCTGCCGCAGGCAACTGCCCCTCTTGCCAAGCCAAGGTTAAATATTTCAAGGCTTCTTCGTCATTTTTAGTAACGGGATAACCCATGTGATACCCTTCCCCGGCGGAGAGTTGCGCTTGGCTGTCGCCTTGTGCGGCTAACAATAAGGTGGCGGAAAAACGGTTCACTACATCATAAAAATCAGGGTCTGCTTCCCGCAAGGAGCGTAAGGCTTGCTGGGCCGGTTGGCTTCCCATAGCAGAGGCTTTTAAATTCCACAAAATAGCATCTCCTTTGTTGGCGGAAAGGCCTCCTAATCCCTCGTTATAAAAGCGCGCCAGTTCCGTTTGGGCGGACACATTACCTGCCTGCGCGGCCAGTTGCAAATAGGGCAGGGCTTCCTCGTAATCTTGCTTTACCAAAGTACCTTGGATATATAACCGGGCGAGTTTCCAATCGGCCGAAGCATCGCCTTGCGCGGCGGCTTTCTTGTACCACTCGGCGGCTTGTGCGCCGCTAGGCTCTACTCCAAGGCCTTGCGCATAAAAATCTCCTATTTTCACAGCCGCAGACACATCACCGGCTTGGGCTTGGGTTAAGGTTTTGGCAAAATTGCGTTGTTGCGGTGTTTTGTAAAACGCGTACGCATACACACCCGCGATGACCGCGAGGACTACTATGATTTTTAAAATTTTCTTCATAAAACTCCCGGGAAATGCTTTTTATATCTCTTTTTATTATACCTGTTTTGAGGTTTGTCCTAACGTACAAACTTATATGCGTTCATATTTACAAGGCCATCCTGAATTTAATAGTCCGAAGAGTGCAGTCATCCTGGAAAGTCGGCCGGTGCGGAGTGTTCCAGCATCTGTTGTTATAAAAAAAGGAAAACAACGGATACTGGACAGAAACCTTCCAGTATGACCTTTTTTTATAAACGACCAACGACCCCAGTAGTAGGTCCTGAAACCTATCAATAGACCCCGTACAGAAACACTACGGGGTGGCGCCTAGCGGTAAGGGCGGCAGTTCAGAATGACCCCAATTTTTATGACGGCCTTGTTTTATTTATTGTTGTCGTTTCGTTGGTTTGCAACCTTACAAAAAAAGTGTGGCTCTACTAGTCAAAAGAGGGGGAAAAAGTAAGCCGTCCGCAGGACTTCTTTCTAAAAGGGTTGTTTTATTTTTTTTTTTGTTAAAATTTTGACAATTAAGGCCGGATATACCCGGATGTGTCTGCTGTATAAAAATGCGTATAAAAGGCCGTTTTGCTCAAATATAAAGGTCTTAACAAGGAGAAAAAATGAAAGGGTTTAACAAAATTTGGCGTTTGTTGCCGTCATCCCCGAGAGTTTCTGTCGGGGAACTGATTTTATTCAAAAAGGAAAACGACAGATTCCCGAACCCTGCGGGCCGCCAGTTCCTCGGGAATGACAACTTTATGAAAAAAGAAGGTCATCCTGAACTTGTTTCAGGATCTACATCTTGGGTTGTGAACCGTGGATTTACCTTAATTGAACTTCTGGTTGTTGTTCTTATTATCGGTATTTTGGCGGGGGTAGCATTGCCGCAATACCAAAAAGCCGTGGCAAAGGCGCGCTATACGCAAATGATTACGGCGGGGAAATCACTCAAAGACGCAATGGAATTATATTATATGGCAAACGGGGATTACCCCGTATTTTGGAGTGATTTAGATATTACTTACCCCGGATGTAGTGAGGGTACGGGGCGGTATATGCTTTGGTGTGATAAATTTGCGGTGGATATGTTTGCGGGAAGCAATAAGAACCTTCTTTTTGGGATACTTATGGAATTGAAAATGGGGGCAGAGAACAATCTACGGCTGAAATTTCTTCTAAAAGCCAAGCCACTTATACCGTTTGGTTAGACCAATCAGCCAATCCTGGCAAAACCTCTTGCAATAGCAGAATTACGGGCCTTTGCCAAAGTATGGGTTTTTGATTGAATCTATATAAAAAGCACCCCGGGTTGTAAAAGCCCGGGGTGTTTTTTAAAAGCGTTTGTTATTTCGCTTCTTCTTTTTTATCGTCCAAAGCGCAGGGCACTTTGGGGCTGGCGGCGACTAAGTCTTTAATCGGCTTAATGACTTGGGCTTGTTTTTTCATTGTGCAGGGGCCGCCGATACAGCCTCCTTTGCAACTCATTACTTCCAACAGTTGGAAATCTCCCGCGCCTTTGGCAAATGCGTTAAGCATTAACATCGCCTTTTTGTCCAAGCCGTTAATGGCCATCTTTTTAAAGGGACGTTTGCCCGCAATCGCGTTTTCTACTGCTTGGGCCACGCCACCGGTTACGCCATAGTAACGGGCCTCGCCGGAGATAGACGGGTCAAGCGGCATTTCTTCGCACTCGGCCGGGTTAATACCTTTGGCTTCCAACATAGCGCCCAATTCTTCGTATGTCATTACATAATCAATATTGGGGTCGTCCATCCCTTCCACACGTTTGGACACGCACGGACCGACAAAAACGGTAATAAAACCGTTTTTCTTTTCAATATCGGCGGTGTAAGAAGCCGGGGTCTTGGTGTGGGAAACAAAATCTTTCAAAGCCGGCAAATGCTTTTTGACGGCTTGTACCCACGCCGCACAGCAGGAGGTGGTCATAAAGCGCGAACCGTTTTCCAAGCGTTCCACGAGTTCGCGCGCCTCGTTGGCGGTGGTAATGTCCGCGCCCAGGGCCACTTCGGTTACTTTGTCAAAGCCCGCCTTTTTGATAGCGGTCATCAACTGCGGTAAGGTGCAGTCAAACTGCCCGACGATAGACGGCGCAATCATTGCGCATACTTTGTGGGTGCTCTTTAATTGGCTCAAAATATCAATTAACTGGCTGCGCTCCATAATGGCGCCAAAGGGACACGCATCCATACAGTGCCCGCAGGAAATACACTTGTCAAAATCAATTTCGGCAAAACCGTTTTCGCCTTTGTGGATGGCGTTTACCGGGCAGGATTGTTCGCACGGAACAGGTACATAGGTAATAGCGTTGTAGGGGCAGACGGCCTTGCATTGTCCGCAATTTTTGCATTTATCCGGATCAATATGGGAGCGTCCGTCGGCAAACGAAATAGCGCCGAACTTGCAAGCCTGTTGGCACGGACGAGCCAAGCAGCCTTGGCAGGCTTCGGTTACCAGGTGGCGTGCTTTTACGCAACCTTTACAGGCAATATCCATTACGGTCAGCGGTGTTTCCGGCACGGCCTTGCGCAAGAGGGCTTCTTTGGCATATTCGTTAAGCGACGTGGCTTCGTCGTCTTGTTCTACGCTTCCGCCCAACGCGGCTAACGTGCGGGCGCGAAAGACGGCCCGTTCTTTGTAAATGCAGCAGCGCACCGTAGATTTGGAATCTTTCGGCAGCACTTCAAAGGGAATAGCATACGCTTTGGTTTCAAGCGTACCTTTATCAAACGCGGCAACCACTTTTTTAAGGGCTTCGCGTTTAAAATACACGGCTTTATTGTCAGAGATATTCATAATTCTTATATTTTACCATATTTGTATTGGGCTTTTAGGCTTCTAGGCGGGCGAACAGCATATTATGGTCAGACCCGCGTGTAACGCGTACGCCGGCGGCTTTTACACGCAAGCCCCGCACGAACAGATAATCTACCGGACGGCCCAAACAACGGGTGCGGGTGTCCGGCTCAAACGGCACTTCGGTGAGTCCTGCCGCGCGGACCATTTGGTGCAAAAGTCTGCGGCGTTTGAGACTCCACGCATTGAAATCTCCTCCCAAAAGTACGGGGCCGCTATAATTTAGCAATAGTTCGGCGGCACGTTGTAAATTGCTGGCAAAGGGTTTTAGACCCCGAAAATTAATGGCGTGGATGTTGATAACAAGCAAGGTTCGTTCCCCGTCCAAAGGAATAAGGGTTGCCAACATCATTTTAGGTACGTGCAGCAGCGGTTCGCGCTCCCCGGTTTTAAAGGATATGTTAAGCGGCTTGGCAATGCATCCCGTAGCTACCCCTGTGGGGCTGTTGTGGCGGGATAAGAAACTGACGGCCCCGCTCCAATGATAGGGCGTTTGCTCCATTATTTCAAGCACTTGGGGGAAACTGCATACCTCTTGTGCCAAAAATAAATCCGCGGCGGCGGCCGCTTTTTTAAATTCTTCACCCCACGGCTTTTGCTTGCTCTTTTGCCAGTTCCAAATGCACACGGTAAAGCATTTGGGGAGTATGCTTGCGGTGGGGCGGCCGTGTTGCACCAGAATTTTATCGGCTTGGGGTTGTTTGTAGAACATATTAATAATAGGGGGTTAATAATTTAAACGCATTGTTGCGCAAGGTGCGCCAAAAGGGTGGTTTTTCTTTTTCCCATTTTTCAAGAAATGCTCCCTCTTTTTTGCGGGTGATTATTTGGGCCAACTGTCCGGCCAGTTGCTTATCAGTGCATTCCATATTGCACTCAAAATTTAATTTAAAACTGCGTACGTCCCAGTTAGCCGAACCGACAAAAATCCAGGCTGTGTCCACCAGTACAATTTTGCTATGGTCAAACGGCGGGCGGGTGCGGTAGATTTTTACACCCTTTTTAAGTAATTTGGCAAAGTTTGCGCGCATAGCGTAATCCATACCGAAAATATTGCTTTTGGAAGGCAAAATAATTTCTACGCGGACGCCCCGCATAGCAGTTACTTCCAAGGCGGACAAAATATTGCTCTCCGGCAGGAAATAAGGGGTAACAATGCTTACGCTGTGTTGTGCGCAGGAAAGCGCGCCCAAAATCAGTTGTTCCAGTTTGCCGTAGTCGCTATCCGGACCGTCGGGAATAATGCGTGCGGGCATATGTCCGGGCAGCCTTTTGGAGTAGTTAAAGGAAACGGGTGTAAAATGGTTTTTCCCCGCAAAGAGCCAGTCCTCTTCAAACACGCGCGACATTTGGTCCACCACCGGGCCGGAAACTTTAAAGGTAATGTCCTGTATCGGTTCCTTGGGGTTTGTTTTAACGAGGTTCCCTGCGGCAATATTCATCCCGCCGAAAACGGCAGTCTCTCCGTCCACGATTAAAATTTTACGGTGATTGCGTAAATTAACAAAAGGCAAATTAATGGGGCTTTTAGACGGTAAAAAAACGGCAAAATCAAGCCCCTTTATTTTGCGCAAGGCGGCATCAATCGTAGGTTTGGAATAGTTCAGCCCCACTCCGTCCACCAATACTTTTACCTTGGTGCCGTTTTTAACGGCTTGTTTTAAAGCGGGGATAAAAAGTTGTCCGGCGCGGTCGTTATCAAAGATATAACTTTGCAGTAAAACTTCTTGTTTGGCCCCTGCAATCAGGCGGCACATTTCCGGATAGGCTTCATCCCCGTTTACCAAGGCTTCTGCCCGGTTACCGAAAGAAAAAAGTTGCGGGTGGACTTTGTACCCTAACCGCAAAAGTTGCAAAAAGGGGAGCGGAATTTCTTTGCGGATTTCTTGCTCGGTTTTCCCTGTTATGGCCATTAGGTTTGGGCCTTTGTTGCGCAGAGACAAGGCTTTGCGGCGGATACGGTTAATGCCAAACAGGACATACATAATGCTGCCCAACAGCGGAGCCAACCACACCAAGCCAATCCAACCGATAGAACTTTTTACGTCGTCCTTATAGCGCAAAATATGCCCCGTTACAAAAATTTGCAAGAGGATATATAAGGCACCGGCAATACTAAAAGATGAAAGAGATACCGTATCCATATTTCTATTATAGGAAATCTGTTCACGCACGCAACAAAAAGCCCGCCACGGGGCGGCCCTTAAAAGGGTTAGTTAAGCGGCGTCCCTGCCGGAATTTTGCTCGGTGTAAGCGCGGGCAGCGGCGTTGCGTTTACGGCGCGGGGCATATAGGCTTGGTCGGTTACCGTTCCGCCGGATACAAGGGCTTTGCGTGTGGGGCGCTGTTGCTTTTGGCGGGCTTGTTGCCCGGCCTGTTCCCGTGCGGTTTGGGTCTCTTTTTCTTGTTTGGCAAGGGCTTTATTGGCTTGGGAGAGTTTAGTAGTGTACTCCGTAAAGGCTTTTTCGCCGGATAAAATATCTTTTAAAGAGTCTCCTTCAAACACAAAATAAGTAGGCACGGGCGTTGGGTGGTTTACATCTGTATATTCCAAGCGATAAACGGAATAGGTTTTATGAGTCGCTTTGTCCAGCAAATTGGTAAGTGTTGCCCGGGATTCGTATGTGCGCAAAAAGTCGCTCCGGCTGACCCCTAAATTAACACCGTATTTTAGGTTGACGGCTAACACGTCGGCTATGTCGGCCGCACACGCGACAAAGGTTTGCGGGTCTTGGGCTTTAAACAGAAATTTGCGGTAGTCGCCGTCGTCGCTTCCGTAACGGACATAAGCATACCTTTTTCCGTTTTGGGCGCGGATAATTCTATCTGCGGACGACACGTTTTCTACTTGGTAGAGTACATAAGTTTT
The DNA here is from genome assembly GCF_021632165.1 of Candidatus Avelusimicrobium fimicolum. Classification (NCBI taxonomy): domain Bacteria; kingdom Pseudomonadati; phylum Elusimicrobiota; class Elusimicrobia; order Elusimicrobiales; family Elusimicrobiaceae; genus Candidatus Avelusimicrobium; species Candidatus Avelusimicrobium fimicolum. The sequence continues at coordinate 22,452 of NZ_JAJWTS010000004.1, read as the reverse complement.
GTCTTTCCCGCGGAAAAGGCGCGTGAGTTGCCGGGCATTTTTGTTCCAAACGGAAATACCTTGGCGCGGCGAGGAACTCTCCCCGTGCATTTCAATCACAATTTCCGGTTCGGGTGCGGCTTGCGCGGTTGCCCCTAGTGCTAGGAAACTTAAAAAGCCTGCAATTATCCATTTGTTCATTATATCTCCTAATCAAAAAGTCCGGTGGTTAAATACCGTTCTCCCCCGTCTGGCAGTAAGACAACAATATTTTTGTCCTTGTTTTCGGGCCGTTTGGCAAGTTCCAAGGCGGCCCATAACGCGGCCCCGCCGGATATACCGGGCAAAATGCCTTCTTTTTTGCCCAATTCGCGTGCGGTTTGACGGGCATCAGCCGTTTTGACAGGGAGGATTTCATCCAGTACACTCCTGTCCAAATTTCCCGGCACAAAGTTGGCCCCAATGCCCTGTATGCCGTGCGGCCCGGCTTTACCCGCAGACAAGAGGGGGGATTCGGCGGGTTCTACGGCTACGATTTTGATGTGCGGGTTTTGTTTTTTTAAATAACGGCCTACCCCGCTAATCGTTCCGCCGGTGCCCACTCCGGCTACAAAAATATCTGCTTTTCCGTTTAAGGCGTGCCAAATTTCCGGTCCGGTGGTTTCCTCGTGTGCGCGGGGGTTATTGGGATTGTCAAACTGACCGGGCATAAAGGCTCCGGGCGTTTCTTGTACTATTTTTACAGCGGCTTCTACAGCCCCCTTCATTCCATCTGCCTTTGGGGTAAGAACAATTTGCGCCCCTAACGCTTTTACCAGTTTCACGCGCTCTGCGCTCATACTTTCGGGCATAGTTAAAATCATTTTGTAACCGCGTGCGGCGGCCAAAAACGCAAGTGCAATCCCCGTATTTCCGCTGGTGGGTTCTACTACGGTGCCGCCGGGGAGCAGTTTCCCTTCGTTCTCGGCTGCATTTAACATATATAAGGCGGCGCGGTCCTTTACGCTGTACGGGTTAAACATTTCCAGTTTGGCCCAAATGTGCGCGGGTGCGGTGTTAATTCTTTTCAGTTCCAGTAATGGCGTATGCCCAATGGTTTGTTCCAACTGTGTAAAATTTTTTTCGTTCATATATTTCCCCAAGGCACTCCCTTATTATAAGTGTTTGTGTAAAAATTGCCAGTACCCTCTTTTAACTAATTATATAAAAGCGTTGCCACAGGAAAAATTTTTATATAATCTTTGGAAAGACATTAACCTTATTAGATTGGGAGAAACCTTGTGAAGAAAACATACTTTTTGCCCGCGGCCGTAATGGCTTTGGGCTTGGCAACAGTTTTTGTTTCCGGTTGCAAAAAATCTACCGCCGGCGGTGCGGCCGCACCGACTATGGTTAATGCGGTAGAGGTGGTACAACAGGATTTGCCTTGGGACATTGAATACCCGGCCCAAGTGGCGGGGTCGTTGGAAATTCAAATCCGTGCGCAAGTGGGCGGTATTTTGGAAGCCCGCTTATATAACGAAGGCGAATATGTAGAAGAAGGCAAACAACTTTTTCAAATTGATGACAAACAATATAAGGTAGCGTTGGAAAAGGCCCAGGGCGCTTTGGCCCAAGCCCAGGCCGAGGAGCGCCGCACCCAGCGCACTTATGCGCGTATGAAAAAACTCCGCGCCGACAATGCCGTCAGCCAACAGGATTACGATAATGCCCTTTCCGCTTATGACACCGCCAAAGCCAATGTGCAGGTGGCGCAGGCGGGGGTAAACGATGCCCAAATTAATTTAGGTTACACCAAGGTTACGGCGCCGATTTCCGGTATTGCCGGGAAAGAAACGCAATCCGTCGGCAGTTTGATTTCCGCCGCGGGCGAATCGGGCCTTTTAACGACAATGGTGCAAATTGACCCCTTGTATGTAAACTTTTCTATGCCCAGCCGCCAGTTTGAAAAATTGGCCGCCGGTTTTATGTCCGGGCAAATTGTATTAGGCAGTGATGATAAACAACTGTTAAAGCCCGAGGAATACCGCAAATTGACTGCTTCCCAGGCCCCGGTGTATGTAGAGGCTGTTTTGCCCAACGGCAGTTTGTATTCCGAAAGGGGTAAAATTGTCTTTTTTGACAGTTCCGAAAATACCCAAACGTCCAGTTTGGCTATCAAGGCGGAGTTTGCCAATCCCAAAAAAAGCCGTGCTTTAATGCCGGGGCAATTTGTCCGTGTTCACTTGGTGGGTGCTATTTATAAAAACGCTATTTTAATTCCGTCCTCTGCCGTTCTTAACAGTGCGCAGGGCAAAATTGCTTATGTGATTGATGCCAACAATATGGTTGCGGCCCGCCCGATTCAAGCCGAATTGCAGGACGATATGTATATCGTCAGCGACGGTTTAAAGGCCGGCGAAAAAGTGGTATCGGACGGACTTATCCGCTTGCGCCCGGGTATGCAGGTTACTGCGCAAATGCAAAAATTTATGCCTGTTCAGCCTGCGCCTGCCGCCTCCCAACCGACGACGGAGGGAGATGTAGCCAAATTGGAAGCGGCAATTGAATCTGCCGAAGCACCGGACGAGCAAGCCTTACCGCAGGATGCCGCCCAAGCCAAAGAAGTACAGTCCGCCGATAACGCGCAGACGGGGAAATAATTATGTTCTCTAAATTCTTTATTAACCGTCCTATTTTTTCTACGGTTATTTCGCTGTTGATTTCCTTGGCGGGTATCGTGTCTATTACGATGCTGCCTATTGAACAATACCCCGACTTAACTCCGCCCACCGTGCAGGTGTCGGCCAGTTATCCGGGGGCCAGCCCGGAAGTAATTGCCAATACAGTGGCAGCTCCGCTGGAACAGCAGGTGAACGGGGTGGAGGATATGCTGTATATGAACTCCACTTCTTCCTCTAACGGGGATATGAAACTGACTGTTTCTTTTAAAGTCGGTACCGACCCGGACCAGGCAATGATTAACGTCAACAACCGCGTGCAGGGAGCCACGGCTACCTTGCCGGAGGACGTTCGCCGCTATGGTATTCAGGTCAATAAAAAATCTTCCGCTATTTTGCAGTTGATTGCGCTTTATTCCCCGAGAGGACGTTCCGATACGACAACGGTGGGAAACTATGCGCTTCTTAACATTGTAGATGACTTAAAACGTATTGAAGGCGTGGGCGACGCGCAGGTAATGTCCGCCAACGACTATTCTATCCGCATTTGGATTAAGCCGGATGTCCTTTCCCAGCGCGGCTTGTCTGTGAGCGATATCGCCTCTGCCGTGCAGGCGCAGAACGTACAGCGTGCGGCGGGCAAAATCGGCCAGCCTCCGCTGCCGGTAGCGGTGGACCGCTCTTATTCCATTATTGCGCCCGGCCGTTTGACCGACCCTAAACAATTTGAAGATATTATTTTGCGCGCGAATAAAGACGGTACTTCCTTGCGCTTAAAAGATGTTGCTACGGTGGAACTCGGCAGCCAGACATATGAATTTAGCGGTAACTACAACGGTAAACCGGCAGTGCCGATTGGGGTGTATCTCTCCCCGGGGGCCAACGCCGTAGCCACCGCGCAAGCCGTTGAAAAACGTATGCAGGAATTGTCCGCCAACTTCCCGCCCGATTTGGATATGGAATACAAAGTTGCTTACGATACCACCTTGTTCGTAAAAGCATCTATTAAAGAAGTAATCCATACCTTAATTGAAGCGATGATTTTGGTGTTTTTGGTGGTTTATTTGTTCTTAAAGGACTGGCGCGCCACGTTGATTCCGTGTTTGGCGGTGCCGGTGTCCATTATCGGTGCGTTTGCCGGGATGAAACTTTTTGGTTTCTCCATTAATACGCTTACGCTTTTCGGCCTAGTGCTTGCTATCGGTATGGTGGTGGACGATGCTATCGTGGTAATTGAAAACGTGGAACGTATTATGGACGAGGACGATCTGCCTGTTAAGGAAGCCACCATTAAGGCTATGGACGAAGTATCCGGCCCGGTGGTGGCGATTGTACTCGTACTGTGCTCCGTGTTTGTGCCGGTGGCATTTATGGGTGGCTTGACGGGTGTGATGTACCAGCAGTTTGCTATTACGATTGCCGTGTCCGTCGTTATTTCCGGCTTGGTCGCGCTGACCCTGACGCCTGCTTTATGCGCCCTTTTGCTTAAAAAGCAAGAAAAGCCTACGAGTGGATTTTTCTATAAATTTGACCAATTCTTTGGCAAATTAACCAAAAAATACGGCACTTGGGTTGCCTATTTTATCCGCCGCTTATCGGTCTCTGCGGTAGTGGTTGCACTCTTCTTCTTGTCCGCGTGGGGGATGTTTAAAATCGTTCCCAGCAGTTTGTTGCCCGATGAAGACCAAGGTATGATTATGGTTTCCACGCAGTTGGACCCGGCCTCCTCGTTGGCCAGCAGCGATAAGGTCGCCGGCGAATTGGAAAAATTAATTTTGGCCCAACCCAGCGTATCTGACGAACTGACCTTTGCGGGTTTTGATATGTTAAGCAGCACAATGAAAAGCAGCGGTATTGCTTCGTTTATCAAATTAAAACCGTGGGAAGAACGCAAAACCAAGGCGTTGTCCTCTGCGGGGCTTGTAGGGGCACTTTATATGCAGGCCAAAAATACAATTCCGGGTGCGATAGTAATGCCGTTCAACCCGCCGCCCATTATGGGTATGAGCACCACGGGCGGTTTGGAAGGGTATATCCAAAACCGTGGCTCCGGCGACAGCCGGGACCTGGAAGCCCAAACCCAAAAGTTTATTGCCGCCGCACAAAAACGGCCTGAACTTTCCAGTGTCAGCACCACTTTCTCTGCCGCCGTGCCTCAGTATTCTATGACGGTGGACGAAATCAAAGCGCAGGCAATGGGTGTACCGCTTTCATCCTTGTACGCCACTTTGCAGGGCACGTTTGGTACTACATATGTAAACGATTTTACCTATTCGGGCCGCAGTTTTAAGGTAATGATGCAGGCCGAAGGTTCATACCGCGCCCGCCCCGAACAAATTGCGGAAGTGTATGTGCGTTCCAACTCGGGTGCGATGGTGCCGCTTTCGGCGCTTATCACGCTTACTCCTTCGTTGGGTGCCGATATGGTGGAACGCTTTAACGTGTTCCCGGCGGCCAAAGTAATGGCGAATCCGGCTGCGGGTTATAGTTCCGGTGATGCTATTCGTGCTATGGAAGAAACCGCCAAAGAGGTGTTAGATTCCAACTTTACGCTCGCCTGGACGGGTACTACTTACCAGGAAACCATTTCGGGCAGTTCCTCTGCCACGGCCTTGATGCTGGGTATGTTGGTAGTGTTCCTGATTTTGGCTGCCCAGTACGAAAAATGGAGTCTGCCCGTGGCTGTGTTGTTGGCGGTGCCGTTTGCTATTTTTGGTGCCTTGGCGGGCACTTGGGCGCGTGGCCTTGCCAACGATATTTACTTCCAAATTGCGTTGGTGGCCTTGGTCGGCTTGGCGGCTAAAAATGCTATTTTGATTGTGGAATTTGCCGTAATGTTAAAAGAGCAAGGGGTAGAAACCGCCAAAGCCGCGGTGCAAGCCGCCGAACTGCGTTTCCGCCCGATTGTAATGACGTCTTTGGCTTTCATTTTAGGGTGCGTGCCGTTGGCTATCAGCACAGGTGCGGGGGCGGCCAGCCGCCACTCTATCGGTACGGCTGTGGTCTTTGGTATGTTGGCCGCTACTGTTATTGCACCGTTGTTTATCCCGCTGTTCTTCTGTCTGTTTTCAGGGTGGAAGAAAGAGCCGGAACAAATCGGTGTGGTGGTGGACCACGTGGAAGAAACGAAAAAGGAGAATTTATGAACTATAAGCACATAGGGGCAGTATTGGCCTCGGCCTTGCTATTGGCCGGGTGTTTAATGGGGCCTAACTACAAACAGCCGGATTTAGATTTGCCCACGGGCGAAGCGGCGGATAATTTCAGCATTTTCACCAATGCCAAATGGTGGGAAGTGTTTGAAGATTCCACTTTAAACGAGTTGGAAAACACCGCCTTGACCTACAACAAGGACTTGCAAGCGGCAGTTGCCCGCGTGGACGAAGCCCGCGCGGCGGTAGGTATTGCTACGGCGGACCAGTTGCCCAGTTTGTCTGCGGCCGGACAGGCGGGCCGCGCCGGAAATAATTTAGGCTCCGGCGAGAGCCAAAGCACGGCTAATGTGTCGGTGTCGTTTGAACTTGATTTGTGGGGCAAATACCGCCGTTTGAGCGAGGCGGCCCGCGCCCAACTGTTGGCAAGCGAAGCGGCCCGCGATACGGTCCGCTTGACCCTGACCGCCGACGTGGCCAAAAACTACTTTGCCTTGCGCACCTTGGACGAACAATTATTAATTGCCCAACGCACTTTAAAGGCTCGGCAGGAGAACGTCCGCATTTACACCAGCCGTTATAATAACGGATATAGCACCGAGGTAGATTTGAAGCGCGTGGAAGCCAATATGGCCAACGTGCAGGCCCAGGAACAGCAACTGCGCTTAAAAATAGCGCAGACGGAAACGGCCTTGTCTGTGCTTTTGGGTAAATCACCGCGGGAAATGGTGGAAAATAATACCCCACGCGGCAAGAGTTTGGCGGAAATTACGTTAATTCCAAATGTGCCGGAAGGGTTACCCTCTGACCTGTTGGCCCGCCGCCCGGATGTGCGTTCAGCCGAAGGGAAATTAATTGCCGCTAATGCCAATATCGGTGCGGCTCGTGCGTCGTATTTTCCCAGTATTCCGCTGACGGCCTCCGCCGGGTACGCAAGCGGTGCGCTTAATAATTTGTTTACGGGTTCCGCCGGCATTTGGGCTATTGGCGGCCAAGTGCTTGCGCCTATTTTTGAGGGCGGCAAAATCCGCGCCCAAAACAAACAGGCCGAAGCCGCTTACCGCGAAATGTTGGCTACTTACGAAAAAACGGTACAGGGCGCGTTTAAAGAAGCGCTGGATGCCTTGTCCGCTAACCGTATCAACCGCGATATTTTTGACTCGTACAAACAGCAAACCGAGGCTATGCGTCGCAGTTATGATTTGACGAAAAAACAGGAAGATGCCGGCCTTATCGGCGTAACAGATTTGCTCAATGTAGAGGAAAATTTGCTGTCGGCTGAAATGAATTTGGCCTCTGCCCGCAACGATGAATTGGCTGCGGTGGTTAATTTGTCCAAAGCCTTGGGCGGCGGATGGAACGTAAAGGACGGTTTTGGTCCGTATGAAAATCTGGTAAAAAAACAACAGGCCGAACTTGATAAGCAAGCAAAAGCCGAAAAATAAAACCTGTGAAGTTTTATTAAAAATTCCCCGGCGGTATGCCCGCCGGGGAGTTTTTTGCCCGAATTAACTCAAAAAATACGCAGTAAACTTTCCAAAAAGACAGGGCAAATTTGATAAACTATATATATGAAGACTCCGGCGTTGTGCCCGTTAGACGGCCGCTATGGCGGCAGATTGGGTGCGCTCAGAAGTGTAATGAGCGAAGCCGCCTTTACTGCATCCCGCGTACGCGCGGAACTGGCCTGGTTTGAGGTTTTATCCCATTTAAAATTACCGCGTTTTGCGGTCTTATCCGCCCAAGAAACAAGTTTATTAAATACTTTGTTACCCCTGTCGGAGCAGGATTTAGAAATCATCCGCGCCTTAGAGTTTGACGGCTATGAAGATATCCCAGCCACCAAACACGACGTAAAGGCTGTGGAATACTTTTTAAAATTACGCTTAAAAAACACTCCGTTGCAGGACCGTTTGGAGTGGTTCCATTTTGCGCTTACGAGCGAAGATATCAACAGTGCGGCCTATGCTGTCTTGCTGGCAGACGGAGTGGAAGAGGCTCTTTGGCCCGCGTTGGAAAATTTACAAAAAGATTTAGCCAAATTAGCCCGTAAGGAATCGCGTTCTATTTTACTGGCGCGAACACACGGGCAAGCCGCCGTGCCGACAACTTTCGGCAAAGAAATCCGCGTGTTTGAAACGCGTCTAAACCGCCAATTAAAGGAACTCAAAAAGCGCGAAATTTCGTTAAAATTCGGCGGGGCTGTGGGAAATTACAACGCGCATTTGGCCGCATTTCCCAAGGTGAATTGGATTGCCGCCGCGCAACGTTTTGTAGCGGCCTTAAATAAAGGCCGTAAAATCAAGATTGTTTTAACTCCTGTTTCTACCCAGGTGGATAACCGCGACACTTACGCGGAACTGTTTGATAATATCCGCCGGATAAATACCATTTTGCTGGGATTGTGCCAAGATATGTGGCGTTATATTTCCGCCGGGCTGGTGCACCAAAAAACAACGGCAGGAGAGGTCGGTTCGTCCACAATGCCGCAAAAAGTAAACCCGATTGATTTTGAAAATGCCGAAGGGAATTTACAAGTAGCAGATGCGCTGTTGGAACTTTTTTCGCGCAAATTGCCTGTTTCCCGCCTGCAAAGAGATTTATCCGATTCCACCGTATTGCGCAATATGGCAGTTGCGTTTGGGTACGCGCTGACGGCTTATTTATCTTTGTTAAAGGGGTTTTCTAAAATTTCATTTGACCGAGCGGCGGCACAGGCTGAACTCGCCGCCCATCCCGAAGTTTTGGCGGAGGGCGTGCAAACTATTTTACGCGCGGCGGGCTATCCAAACCCGTACGAAACATTGCGTGATTTTACGCGCGGGCGCAAAATGACTCCCGCGTTATGGCAAGAATTTATAGAAGGGTTGGCCGTTAATGGGCCGACCAAACAGCGGTTGCGGGCGCTATCCTTAAAAAATTATTTGGGGCGCGCTGTGCAACTGGCGGAGGGAAAATATGATTGATATTGTTTGCGGCGGACAAGCCGGAGACGAAGGAAAGGGCAAAATTTCGGCTTATTTGTCTTATAAAGGAAATTACGATTACTGCGTGCGCGTAGGCGGCCCCAATGCCGGGCATACGGTCGTCAAAGACGGAAAATCTTACACACTTAAAAATATTCCGTCCGGCTTTTTGAACCCCAAAACCAAATTGGTGCTGGGGGCCGGGGCGTACACCAAAACCGAGTGGCTTTTAGACGAAGTAAACTTTACCGGCACGAAGGACCGCTTGATTATTGACCCGTATGCCGTGCTGATTACGGATGAACAGACTTCATCAGAAAAAAATGCAGAACACTTTATGAAACATATCGGCAGCGTGGGGACAGGCTTAGGGCAGGCCGTACGCGACCGCATTGAACGCCGCAATATTAAATTTGCCAAAGATGAGCCGTTGCTAAAAGATTTTATCCAAGATGTGCCTGAACTGTTAAACGGCTGTTTGGACAAAGGCGGCGAAGTATTGTTGGAAGGAACGCAAGGGATAAAACTTTCTTTGCTCCACGGAGAATATCCGTTTGTTACGTCGCGCGATACTACGGCCAGCACCTTTTTGGGTGAAGCCGGCCTTGGCCCCAAGAGCGTAAGAGATGTATATGTGGTGTTTAAACCGTACATTACCCGCGTCGGCCCAGGCCCGTTGGACCACGAAATGACAGATGAAAAAGAGTTGGAGGTATATCATACCAAAGGGCACGAAATCGGCAGCGTCAGCAAACGCTTGCGCCGCATTGGCGCGTTTGAAAAACGCTCCGCTTCCCGCGCCATTATGATTAACAACTGTACCAAAATCGCCATTACGCATATTGATATGTTCCCCGGTAACGACCGCGTGAAAAAGTACGGGGATTTTACCACCGAAGCCAAGGCTTTTTTGGAAAGTTTAAAACAACTCTCTGCCGAAGTTTATCCGCACCCGGAAATTGCACTCATTTCCACCGGGCCGGATATGGAAGATACCTTAGTCTTGTAGTTGTTTAAAATCTCTTTGCCCCGCTTTGGCTTACTGCCTGGCGGGGTTTTTGTTTATAGGTATTTACAGGGTGTTTTGTGCAAGTTATAATAAAGCAAGGGGGAGAAATGAAAGATATCATTTTTGATTTAGGCGGGGTGTTAATTGACTGGAATCCTCGCTACTTGTATAAAAAGATTTTTGCTTCCGCGGAAGAAATGGAGTGGTTTTTGACCTCCGTTTGCTCACCTGTCTGGAACGCCAAACAAGATGCGGGCCGTCCGTTTGCCGAAGGGATTGCTCAGACCAAGGCGAAATATCCTAAGTATGCACCGCAAATAGATGCTTATTTCTTGCGCTGGGAGGAAATGTTAGGCGGGCCAATTAAAGGAACCGTGCAACTTTTGCGTGAATTAAAATATAAAAATTACCGGATATTTGCGCTTTCCAACTGGTCGGCGGAGACGTTTCCTATTGCCCAAAAAAAGTTTGATTTTTTAGGTCTTTTTGACGGCATTGTTTTATCAGGCGAGGAAAAAATGAACAAGCCGGAGCCGGAAATTTACAAGCGGTTACTATTCCGCTACCAGTTGCAGGCGGAGAACTGTATATTTACAGACGACAACCAAGATAATGTTTCTGTCGCCCAGGCTTTGGGAATTGATGCAATTCTTTTTACCAATCCGGAACAACTGCACGTTGAACTTATTAAACGGGGAATTTTATAAAAACACCCCGGGAAAAACCGGGGCGTTAGATAGTGTTTATTCGGCCTTGCTTACAATGGCTTCCATTAGTTTGTGGCGGCGGAATTTGCGTGTTTCTAATATAATTCCGTTGGCTTTTATCTTTTCGTTTTTGGTGGGTTGGCGGCCGAGTTTGATACCAATCCATTTTTCCATCGTCATATTGTCCGGCACATCAGCCGGGATAGATAGATCCAACCGCTCAAATACCTCTGCCATTTTGGCACTGGCGCTGACAATCCACGCTTTGCCAAACGGTTTTATATAAGCGGGAAAGAAGTCGTATTCGTCCTCAATTTCGCCTACCATTTCTTCAAAAATATCCTCTAAGGTCAAAATTCCCGTGATTTTTTCGTCCTCGGTTACCAAACACAAGTGCTGTTTGCTCTTCATCATTTTTTCAAGCGCGGTTGAAATAATGGTATCGGCTTCCAAGCGCAGTACGGGGCGGACAATGGAACGCGCGCTTGTCGGCGCACCGCCAGACATTTTAGTTGATAAGAAAATATCCTTAAAATTTAAGTAGCCGATAATGCTCTGCGGGTCCTCGGGGTGTTCCTTTACCGGGAAACGGGTATGCATATCCAAATGCGCTTTTACAAAGGTATCCGCAATAGAATCGTCGGCATCCAGCATATATACTTGATTTAAAGGAACTTGAATTTCACGAATTTTGCGGATGCAAAACATCGCGCTGGACAGCACAATCTTTTCCTCCGTCTTGCCGAACAAGCGCGAAGACGAAGCAATGGCCGCCGCAGTGCGTAAATCTGCCATAGCGGCTTTTTGGGCTTCCTTAGGGTCCAGCGTTTTGGTAAAGGTTTTTTGGGTAAAAAAGCGGACGATGGCTTCCATTATGTGTACAATGGGCGATAACAGCGTGTAAAGCACGCGCATTACCGGGGAACATTTGAGCACTACAAATTCTTTATTTTTAATAGCAAAAGTTTTGGGCGTCAGTTCGCCGAAAATAATGGTAACAAAACTTAACGGTACCACTACAAACGCAACCGCTAACGCATCGGCAAGCCGCTTAGGCAAATCAAACCAATTCTGCAAAATGGGGGAAAACATTTCGTCTGCTCCGGCTCCACCCGTAGCGGCGGCTACCGCACCTACCAGCGTAATACCAATCTGCACTACCGCCAAACTGCCCTCCATATGGTCTTTCATAAACAGGGCTTGTTCCGCACCGGAACGCTTTTCTTGCGCCAAAATGGACAATTTCGTGCGGGAAACGGATGCCAGGGCCATTTCGTAAGCGGCCAGCAAGGCATTTAAAATAAGCATCAAAATAATAATAAGTATCGTCATATTTCATATATAGTGTAGCAAAAAGCAGGCGGATAAAGGCAAATTCCACCATCTTTTCTCCTTGACAATTTGCCTTGCAGGGTTTATTCTTATTAGCAGGGGGTTTTTAGATATGCAAAGGAAATTTCTTGTTTCGGGAATGACTTGTTCCGCTTGCCAGGCGCACGTGGAAAAAGCCGTGTCGCACATACCCGGGGTGCACTCGGCGGTTGTCAATTTATTACAAAATACCTTGTATGTAGATTATGATGGGGATAAATTAGTTCCGGCAGACATTGTGTCCGCCGTACGCCGGGCGGGATATGATGTGCCCTCAGAAAAACAAAATACGGCACCGCAAGCCTTGGCGCAAGCGCAGGCTGAAACATTAAAGATGCGTTTTTGGTTTTCTCTCGGGTTTTTATTGCCTTTAATGTATGTGAATATGGGGCATATGGCGGGCGGATTAGTGCCTGCTGGCATAATGCACAATCCGGGCATCTTTGTTTTGGTGCAATTTTTGCTGGTACTTCCGGTGCTTTTTTTAAACCGCCAATTTTTTACGCGCGGGCTAAAACAACTTTTTTTAGGCGCGCCCAATATGGATAGTTTGGTGGCTTTGGGTTCAGGGGCGGCGGTTATCAGCGGGGTGTGGACGCTCTTTAAAGTGTTGTATTTAATGCAACCCGAAAATTGGAGCGCCGCATTTGAAACGGCGGGTAACTTGTATTTTGAATCAGCCGCAATGATTTTAACCTTAGTTACCTTGGGTAAATGGCTGGAAGCGCGGGCCAAGGTCAAAACGTCCGCTGCTATTTCCGCCTTGGTGCGGCTGTTGCCTGCCCAAGCCACGGTCATACGAAGCGGCCAAGAAGTGCAAATTCCCGTAGAAGGGGTCGTCCCGGGGGATATATTGGCGGTGCGCTCCGGGGAACGGATTGCCGCGGACGGCGAAATTGCGCAAGGGAGCGGCTGGACGGATGAGTCCGCCTTGACGGGAGAGAGCGTGCCGCAGGATAAAACCGCAGGGGCCAAGGTGGCGGCAGGAACGCTCTTGACAAACGGCTATTTGCAGGTGCGGGTGCTCCGCACAGGCAAGGATACTACGCTTTCACAAATTATTAGTTTGGTGGAAGCCGCTTCGGGCAGTAAAGCCCCTATCGCAAGACTAGCCGACCGCGTGAGCGCGGTGTTTGTGCCGGCAGTATTGGGGATAGCCTTACTTACGGTGGTTGTATGGCTGTTTGCCGGGCAAGATTTTTCATTTGCCTTGTCGGCGGCGATTTCGGTATTGGTTATTTCCTGTCCGTGTGCGTTGGGGCTTGCCACGCCCACGGCTATTATGGTAGGCACGGGCACAGCGGCCCGCAACGGGATTTTAGTCAAAAGTGCGGCCGTATTGGAACGGGCCAATCGGATTACTACGGTAGTGCTGGATAAAACAGGCACCGTTACCACGGGGAAAATGCAAGTGGCTGCCGTGTTGCCCGCCAAGGGGATAACGGAGGAGGAGTTAATCAGCCAAGCGGCCGGGTTGGAACAATTTTCCCAACATCCGTTTGCGCGGGCCTTGGTGCAATACTCAAAAAGTAAAAATATATCCTTGCCCCCAGGGGAAAATTTTGCATTGGAACCTGGTTGCGGGGTTATAGCCCAGGTGGGAGGGGAAACCTTGCGCGGCGGAAATTTAAAATGGCTGAGTGCTTGCGGTATAGAAATTCCCCAAGGGGATACCTTGTCTGCCGGGGCCGCACAGGGCGGTAAAATTCCTATCTTTTTTGCGCGTGGAAAAAAATATTTGGGTGCGGTGCTGTATGCGGACACCATAAAGCCTACGGCGGCGGAAACGGTGGCGCAACTCAAACAAAAGGGGCTTAAAACTGTGCTTTTAACGGGCGATAACGAACTAACCGCGCGTGAAGTGGCCCGCCAAACGGGGATTGAAACTGTTATTGCGGGTGTGTTGCCGCAGGACAAGGAGGCTGTTATCAGCCGTTTGCAAGCATCAGGCGAAGTGGTGGCTATGGCCGGAGACGGTGTGAATGATGCGCCGGCTTTGGTGCGGGCCGATGTGGGTATTTCGTTCGGAAACGGTACGGATGTAGCGGCGGAATCGGCCGATATGGTACTATTAAAGAACGATTTGACGGGCGTGTTAGTTGCCTTGGAATTAAGCCGCGCGGTGCTAAATAACATAAAGGAAAATTTATTTTGGGCATTCTTTTATAACATACTGGCAATACCTTTGGCGGCGGGTGTGTTATACGGGCCGCTAGGGTGGAAACTGAACCCAATGGTGGCGGCTGCGGCAATGAGTTTCAGTTCGGTGTGTGTAGTTACTAATGCGCTCCGGCTGCGTTTTTTTAAACCGGCAGAGGTGAAAAATAAACAGACAAAAGGGGAAAAGCATATGCGTAAAACATTAATTATTGAAGGAATGGTCTGCGGACATTGTGCCGCCCGCGTGGAACGCGCCTTAAATGCGCTTCCGGGTGTGGAAGCCCGCGTTAATCTGGGCAAAAAAATGGCGGTGGTGGAATCGGCGGCTGCACTAGATGAGGAAGTCCTCAAAAAAACAGTGCAAGATGCCGGGTATGAGGTAGTTTCTATCCAATAGATTCTTACCCGTTTATAAAACAGGCCGGGCGGCACAAGCACCCGGCCTTTATAATTGATAAAATAAAATTAGATATCCCACAAGGAGACTTATACCCTATGAGCCATTTTGGTTTTGTAAAAGTAGCGGCCGGTGTGCCGCTTGTAAAAGTAGCCGATACGGCTTTCAATGCCGCCCAACTGGAACATTTAATTAACCAAGCCGCACAGCAAGGAGTGCGCGTAGTTGTATTTCCCGAATTATGTTTAACGGGATACACTTGTGGGGATTTGTTTTTAAAACCGCTTTTGGCCCAAGCCGCAGAGCGGGTGTTGGGGGCTCTTTTGCGCCGTACGGAAGGATTGGATATTATTTTTATAGTGGGGCTGCCGGTCCTGGCGGACAATGCCTTATTAAATGCGGCGGCGGTATGTTACCACGGCGAAATTTTGGGAGTAGTGCCGAAAACCTATTTGCCCAATTATAAAGAATTTTATGAACAGCGTTGGTTTACCTCTGCCTTAGAGTGGGGCGGCAACGAAGTAACCTTGTGCGGTATGCCTGTTCCCGCCGGGACAGATTTGCTGTTTGAAGCGGGCGGGATGAAATTTGGCATAGAAATTTGCGAAGATTTGTGGGCGGTTATTCCGCCGTCCTCCCGGTTGGCCTTGCAGGGGACGGACGTGATTTTTAATTTGTCCGCCAGTAACGCTTTGACGGGCAAACACGCCTATGTGCGCGAACTTGTCGCCCAACAATCGGCCCGCTGTTTGTGCGGTTATGTGTATGCTTCGTGCGGGTTTGGGGAGTCCACTACTGACGTGGTATTTGCCTCTAACGCGCTTATTTACGAAAACGGAACACCTCTTGCGTTTGCGGAGCGTTTTTCCGCCGAAGCGCAACTTGTATCAGCCGAAATTGACGTGGAACGTCTGCGTGCGGAACGCTTGATAAATACCACTTTCCGCGCGGACAGCGCGTATGAAACGGCGGATCCGTACGAATTGATAGAATCCGGACAACCTGTCTTGCCAATTACGCATTTAGAGCGGTTTGTGTCGCCCACTCCTTTTGTGCCGCGCGGAAGCCGGTTGGACGAAAATTGCCAAGAAATTTTTAATATCCAGGTAATGGGGTTAGCGACACGCATTAAAAACGCGCACGCCCAAACGGCGGTTATCGGCATTTCCGGCGGGTTAGATTCCACCTTGGCTTTACTTGTTTGCGCAAAGACCTTTGATAAACTCGGCTTGCCGCGTACGGGCATTGTCGGCGTAACGATGCCGGGCTTCGGCACAACGGACAGGACCTATCAAAATGCTCTTGCGTTAATGAAAAATTTGGGTATTACCTGGCGGGAAGTAAGCATAAAAAAAGCGTGCCAACAGCACTTTGCCGATATCGGACACGACGAAAAAGTGAAGGACGTTACTTACGAAAACACCCAAGCACGCGAACGCACCCAAATTTTAATGGATATTGCCAATCAAACCGGCGGTATGGTAATCGGTACGGGAGATTTGTCCGAATTAGCCCTCGGGTGGGCCACCTATAATGGCGACCATATGTCTATGTACGGAGTCAATGCGGGGGTGCCAAAAACCTTGGTGCGCTCGCTCGTGCTGTGGGCCGCCCAACACGAAACGGACAAGCAAACGCAGGTTGTTTTGCAAGATATCGCGGCCACACCGATTAGTCCCGAACTGTTGCCTGCCGACGCACAGGGCCAAATTGCGCAAAAAACAGAGGATTTAGTCGGCCCGTACGAATTGCACGATTTCTTTTTGTTCTATTTCCTGCGTTATGGCTTTTCCCCTGCCAAAATTTATTTTTTGGCACATCAAGCCTTTTCCAAGAAATTTGATTCGGCAACTATTAAGAAATGGCTCAAAGTGTTTTTCCGCCGGTTCTTTGCCCAGCAGTTTAAACGCTCCTGTTTGCCAGACGGCCCGAAAGTAGGTGCGGTGGCTTTATCTCCGCGCGGGGATTGGCGTATGCCCAGCGATGCAAGCGCGGACGTGTGGTTAGCCGAAGCGGAAAACCTGCGCTAATGCGTTTTGATGCACAAAAAACAGCCCCGGGAATTATTACCCGGGGCTGTTTGCGTTAGTCGTTTAGAAAACTCTTGCCAAATTTAAGGGACGGCAATTTAAAATAGTCCGCTATCGTTTGGCCAATGTCGGCGTAAGTATCTCGCCCGCCGAGAAAAGCCGGCTTTATATTGGGGCCAAACATAATCACCGGGACGTGCTCGCGTGTATGGTCAGTACCTTTGTAGGTGGGGTCGCAGCCGTGGTCGGCGGTAATAAAGGCAATGTCGCCTTCTTTCATTTGCGCGGCCAATTCCGGTAATCGTTTATCAAAATATTCCAATCCGCCCGCATATCCGGCTACGTCGCGGCGGTGGCCCCAAGTCATATCAAAATCCACAAAGTTGGTGAACGTCAGGCTGAAATCGGGCGCGTTTTTGGCTTCTTGCAAGGTTACGTTCCAAAGTTCTTCCAAGCCGGAGGCTTTGACGGCCCGGGTAATACCCTGTTTGGCGAAAATATCCGAAATTTTACCAACGGAAATAACTTCCCCGCCCGCGTTTTTAATTTCATCTAAAACCGTAGTCATCGGCGGTTTTACGGAATAATCGTGGCGGTTTTTGGTGCGTTTAAATTCTCCCCGTTTTTCACCCTCAAACGGGCGGGCAATCACACGCGCAATATTGTACGGCGCGACGTGCTTGAAAGCAATTTCACACAGTTTATATAAGCGGTCCAAGCCGAAATGTTTTTCGCTCGCGGCAATCTGAAACACGCTGTCGGCTGATGTGTAGCAAATGGGTTTCCCAGTTTTAATATGTTCTTCGCCCAATTCGTCAATAATCACCGTACCGCTGGCCGCCGTATTGCCTAAAATGCCGGGCAGTTCCGCTTCGTCGCAAATCTTTTTGATCAGTTCAGCCGGGAAAGATGGGTAATCCGGCTTGAAATAGCCCCACTCAAACTGTACGGGCGAACCGGCCATTTCCCAATGCCCGGAGGAGGTGTCTTTGCCGTGGCTGATTTCCCGCATAAAACCATATTTAGACGGCAAATCAATCTTTGCCCCTTCCTGCGTGCCTGCTTGCGGGGCACGGCCGGTGGAGGCTTCGGCTGCTTTTAACAAGCCAAGTTTTGCCAAATTGGGTACTTTTAGACCGCCCTGTGCGGCGGCAATGTGGCCTAATGTATCGGCACCGCTGTCTCCAAATTTAGCGGCATCTTCTGCTCCGCCAATGCCGAAAGAGTCCATCATCAAAATAACTGCACGTCCTTTTTGAGCCATAAAATATACCTCCAAGACTTTTCTTTTATTATACCCAAAAAAGGCCGGCCCGTCTAACCCGGTTTAGAACACGCGCCACAGCGCAAAATGATATAGTATATAGGAACCAAGGGGGGATACTTATGAAACAAGCCTATATGAATATGCGGAATTTTTGGCTGGATGTAAAAAATTTGGAAAACCGTAAAGGTGTGATTGAGATCGGCCCGGATGAGATTTCTGTTGCGGGAATTGAAATGGCCTTTTTGGACGGCGCGGAAACAAAACATTTGTTTTTAGCGACTAATTCGCTGGGCGACAGCAGTTTATATTTTGAAAATAATAGCAAAAGCGGTTTGGGCGGTGTAATCGGCGGGCACGGACACGAAGCCTTGCAAGAAGCCGCCGCGCGTATGTTGGCCCACGCCAGTAAATTAACAGGCAAAATGACACCTTTGCCGCTAGGAAGCGAAATGCCCGCGCCTACTTCGCCGGCTATGGTACGCTTATTTGCCGTATCTAAAAAGAAACTGTTTCATATTGAAATTGCGGAAACGGAACTGCGCAAACCGGAAAATGATTTCTATCCGTTTTTTGCCTACTCCCAACAAACCTTGGGGTTTTTCCGCCAACAGGAAACGGCCGCTTCCGCCAAAGAAGCGCACTCGTAAACGGATTTATTTCCAAAAAAGCCGCCTTGTTACGGGGCGGCTTTTTACGTTATTGGCAATTTATTTTTTCATCTATAATATACAACGGGCGTTGTTTTACTTCCATAAAAGTCCGGCCTAAATATTCGCCGATAACCCCCAAGGAAATAAGTTGTACGCCGCTGAAAAACAAAATCGCCACCATTAAAGACGAGTACCCGCTCACCGGGTTGCCAAAGATAATTTTTTTAGCCGCCACCCACAGCGCATACACAAACGCAAAGAGCGAAACTGAAAAGCCGAAATAGGTCCATAAACGCAACGGTATGGTAGTAGAAGCAGTTATGCCTTCCAGCGCAAAATTCCACAGCCGCCAATAGTTCCACTTGGTTTTGCCTGCTTGGCGGGCCTGGCGCACAAAGGGTATAGAAACAGACTTGAAACCTACCCAGTTAAAAAGCCCCTTCATAAAGCGTTCCCTTTCCGGAAGTTGCAAAAGGGCCTGCACCACGCGCTGGCTGATTAGGCGACAATCCCCGGCGTTTTCGGGCATTGGGCGGGTGGAAATAAAGTTGTAGAACTTATAAAAAGCATTTGCGCTAATGCGTTTTAGCCCAGAGTCCGTTTGGCGGTTTTGACGGGTGCCGTAAACCACATCATAGCCTTCTTTAAATTTTTCCAAAAAAGCGGGGATGAGTTCCGGCGGGTCCTGCAAGTCCGCATCCATTACAATAGCCGCATCGGCTTGGACGGCCTCATTTAGTCCGGCGGTCAGCGCGGCTTCCTTACCAAAATTGCGGGATAAGGAGATTACCTTTACATATTTGTTGCGGGCAGACAAGTCTTTTAAGTAAGAGCGAGTTCCGTCTGTACTTCCGTCATTTACAAAAATGTACTCAAAGCGGAAACCGTTTTCTTTTTGCAAAACAGGTTCTACCGCCTGCCAAAATACAGGCAGGGCTTCTTCTTCATTATAGGCAGGCACAATTAAGGCTATTTTCATACAGAGATTATAGCATAAAAGCCGGGCAGATTTATTCCGGTAAAAGCCCGTATAATTGATATAATAAATTGTGCAAACCCGGTCTTGCGGGAGGATGTTATTAAAAAGATTTCGTTTCGGTTTTTTATTTTGCTTTTTTTGGCTGCCGCAGGAGTAATAGCGGCGGGCGTGGTGTTTTATTGGCAACAAGTGAGCGAAATTTTGGCTGCCGACGTAAAATTAAATGTGGCCGCCGCCGGTAAAGAAGCCGCCAGCGACTTTGACCGCCTGCTTGAAACGGATGAACAGGTGCTTGCCTCCTTGGCCTTAACGGTGCAGGATTCGTACCCGTGGGCGGATTCCGCGCAGTTGACCGATTTCCTGCGAAGGCAAACGAATCACAACTATTTTAAATTATTGGGCGTTATTACGGCGGACAAGAAGTTGTATTTGTCTTCCCATCGTAATTTTACGTCGGCTTTTGTGGCCGATATTTCAGCCCGCACCTTGGAACAGGGAAAATACCTTTCCGTCCGTCAGGCCGACCCGTTAGACGGAGCCGATGTGTTGGTGCAGTCCGTTGCGCTTTATAAAGATGGCCGCCCCTTGGGTACGCTTTTTGCGTTGCAATTGCCCGACCGATATCAGCCGCTACTTACCCTGTCGGCTATGGGGGATAAAGGTTCTTCCTTAATTATAGAGCGAAGCGGAAACTTGGTGCTGTCTCCGCGCAAAGTGGGGTTTAAAAATATTTTTAGCCAGTTGGATAAAACCTTGCCCGGCAGTAAAGAGTTGGCAAAATTACGGCAAACGGTTTCAAACGGCAAAACGGCTTTGATAAGCGCACCGTTAGACGGAGGAACACGCTTTTTGTATTTTATTCCGCTGGGGCGGAACGGGTGGTATATGGTGTCTTCCCTTCCAACGCAGTTTGTGGAAGAACGCGCCCAGCATTTGGCGGTTTTATCGCTTATTTTATTTGCGTCTGTATTTGCTATTTTCTTTTCGCTCATTTTTTACATCTTGCATATGCGGGCATACAGCAACCGCCAGTTGTTTGCCACGGCATTTGTGGATAATTTGACCGGGGCAGATAATTTTAACCGGATGTGCGAAATGTTCCCGCAAAAACTGGCGGAACTGCACGGACGTGCGGCCTTGGTAATTTTTGATATTAATAAATTTAAGGTTATTAATGATTTACACGGCTACGAACGCGGCAACCAGGTGTTGCAGCGTATTGCGCAAGTCTTGCGTGAGCACGTTTCCCCCGATGAGTGCTTTTGCCGTTTGTCTGCCGACAATTTTATCCTGTTGTTAAAATATTCGGACCGCCGTTCTCTTTTGGCTCGTTTGCATACACTCAACACGCAACTGCGCCGAGATTGCACGGTGGAAGATTCCTGCCTGATGATAGACATCGCCTTTGGCGTGTATGAAATCAAAGAAGAAATTCCCTTTTATATTATGCTGGACCGGGCCCACTTGGCATTGGAAAAAGCCAAAAAGATGTCTGTTGACAAATGCGAATTTTACGACGAAGCCGACCGCAATCGGATTGTAGCGGAAAAACAAATTGAAAACACAATGGAAGATGCTTTGCGCCACGGAGATTTTGCCGTTTATTTACAGCCTAAATGTGATTTTGCCACCGGAGAAATGCGTGGAGCCGAAGCCTTGGTGCGGTGGCAGAGTGCGGGCGGAAAAATTGTACGGCCGGATGATTTTATCCCGATTTTTGAAAAAAACGGTTTCATTTTGCGCCTGGATATGTTTATTTTGGAAGAAGTTTCCCGGCTTTTGGCTGCGTGGAAAATTAAAGGCCTTAAACAAGTGCCGATAGCCGTTAATTTTTCCAGGCTTCACTTAAACGATTCCCGCTATATTCCCCAAATGTTGCGTTTGGTAAATAAGTACGGCGTACCGCACGAACTGATTGAAGTGGAACTGACTGAAAGTGTCATTTTTAACAACTTGGAGCACGCGCAGAATATCATCCGCCAACTGCACGGGAACGGCTTTTCTGTGGCGATGGATGATTTCGGCTCCGGGTATTCTTCCTTAAATGTACTGAAAGACTTGCAGTTTGACAGCATCAAACTGGATAAAGAGTTTTTGCGCGGTTTTGAACATAATCCGCACGCCCAAAAAGTAATTAAGGGGGCCGTGGCGATGATTAAAACATTAGGCATTAAAATTGTGGCCGAAGGGGTGGAAACCCGCGAACAAGCGGACTTTTTGCAGGGAATCGGCTGTAATTTGGCACAAGGCTATTTATTCGCCAAACCCCTCACGATTACCGACTTTGAACAACGGCTGAACAGCGGCGTTTAGCCGGACTTTGTTGAGCAACTATCCGAATACGCGCAGGCAGAACCCCTTAAATCTGTTATCTGCCGTATCGGTTACGAATATCAATTAAAATCAAATTACAAAAAATTAAGTTTTTACTATTAAATTGGGGAAAATAGGCATTAAAAAATCCCGCCAAAAGTTAAGCGGGATATAATATGGGGTGAAGGCGCTGGGGATCCCCTTATATGCTATCCATTTTCCGACGATAAAATACATTTTTGAAAAGGCCATCTATCTACCAATTTTCTCTCTTTCATATCTTTGTTCGTCGAACTTTCATATTATTTTCTTAATGTGGCCTTTTTCCGAGAAGAAGAGAGCAAGTTTTATCTATCTTTTCGCCTATTTGTATATTTTTACGCATGTAAGGATAGACACGTAGATATACTGCGGTTTGACCGCGGTTTCCCTTAGGTATTGAGTATCCTTTCGCACACGGACCGTTTTGTTTGGGAGTCAGAACAGTTTCATTCTCTCAATTTTCCCTATTTACAGGCAAAATACAGGGAATTTTGTCGTTTTGAGTCTAATAACTAAGGAAAGGGGATCAGCATTGTATAGTGGTGCACCTTTTAACACTACCCAAATTCCCTAAGATTATAACAGGGAAATTAAGTCGTTTTTTCGCTATTATTGTTGATTTTTAAGTAAGATATAGGTATCTTTCACTATTAATTTAAGGACTTTGATATGGAGCAATTTAACCAATTTATGATAAAAAATGCTATCCAAAATATATTAATTAAATTAATTTTGTTATTGGGCAGTATTGGTATTATAGAGTTTTTAAG